>JAUIBB010000072.1 GCA_030427685.1 Alphaproteobacteria bacterium | reverse complement strand
CATGTTCACAGGAGATTTTGCGCCGGATAATTTCTTCTGGTTACATCGTCTCTATGACGATTATGCACAATGGCATGAACACCAGCATCCTTCAGCACTTGCTCCTGTTCCTTTACCTTACCATCAACATATTGTCTGATTTCACCGAGCTCTTCTGCTTTCAAGCCAAGCTTCATCAGGTCCAATAGCCCAACAAGCTTGCCATCCTTGTATAGCTCGCCTTTTTCATCCATCTCTCGACGCTGATCCAGCACTGCATCGATAAGGGCCGAGCCATGCGCCTTGCCTAGCTTGGTCAGTAGCTCAAGGCCGATCTCGTTACCCAGATGGATCTGCGCTGCATCGCGGTTGGCTGCCTGGATGTTTTCTTCGGTACGACCACGGTCTTCTGCAATGGACATAATATCTCCTACTTTATTTCCTGGCCACCACGATTGTTTTGTGGCCCCTTTTGAACGATATCTTTGATGTGGCTTGCATTCGCAGCATTAAACGCTTCTGGAGAAAGCCCCTTGCTCTGGAAGCGATCAGGTTTCTTCTCTGGTTCATCCAGCCCAAGCTTTTTACGCCGCTCCGCTTCCGCTCGCCCTACTTCGCCAAACTCTGCTTTGTATTCCTCGTTATTATCCGCCATGTATCCTCACTTTAGCTTTCCCACAATGGGCATAATCTACCACTTTATATAGCACCCCGGCACCGCCCTGTGTGTGAATGTTTTATGACAACATCAATGACTTAACGTATTTCTTATGCGGCAAAAACAGGGTGTTTTGTTTGCTTTTTGTGC
This sequence comes from Alphaproteobacteria bacterium, assembly GCA_030427685.1. Taxonomy (GTDB): domain Bacteria; phylum Pseudomonadota; class Alphaproteobacteria; order Rickettsiales; family UBA3002; genus QFOX01. Next base: position 8,620 of record JAUIBB010000072.1, on the reverse strand, counting down.
TTGGTGCACCGAAAAACACCGCCAGAATGCTGCCTACGCAAACTTCCATGCATTGGTGATCGGCCAGCGGCGGTCACGGCCAAAGGCCATGGGGGTGATGCGGACGCCGGGGGCGGATTGGCGGCGCTTATACTCGGCGGCGGCGACCATACGGGCGACTTTGGTGACGGTGGCCTCTTCCATCCCTTCGGCGACCAGCTCTGCGATGGAGCACTGGCGCTCAATCAACCCACGCAGGATAAAATCGAGCTCTTCATAAGGCGGCAGCGAGTCTTCGTCGCGCTGGTTGGGGCGCAGCTCGGCGGTTGGGGGCTTGGTAATCATCCGCTGCGGAATCACCTCGCCACCCGCGCCGAGGAATCCCAGTTCTGCCAGCGCCTCGTCAGTCTGGCCGCTACGCCATTGCGCCAGTTTGGTGACGGTGGTTTTATAGACATCTTTCAGCACCGAGAACCCACCGCACATATCGCCATAGAGCGTCGCATAGCCCACCGACATTTCTGACTTATTCCCGGTTGTCAGCACCATGGCGCCAAATTTGTTCGAGACAGCCATCAGCAAGAGCCCACGCAGCCGCGCCTGAATATTTTCTTCCGTTGTATCGGCATGGCGCCCGGCAAAGAGAGGGGCGAGTGTCTGGCGCGTGGTGTCGATCAGCGGCGTGATCGGCACGGTATCCATTTGCAGGTTCAGCGCGGCGGCAAGCTGCGATGCATCCTCGACGCTATCCTCCGACGTAAAGGGCGATGGCAAGAGGATTGTATGGACTTTATCTGCCCCCAGCGCATCGGCAGCGATGGCAGCGGTGACACCGGAATCGATCCCGCCCGAGAGGCCAAGCACCACACTGGGGAAGTTATTTTTAGCCACATAGTCGCGCAAGCCGAGCACCAGCGCACTATAGATGGTTGCTTCATCCGACTGGGTTTCCGCGGTGGGGCCTTTCTCGCAATGCCATCCGGTACCGGTCTTCTGCCATTTCAGAATGCCCATTGCCTCTTTAAAGGCAGGCAGGCGCGCAGCATCGCGCCCGTCGGTCATCACGTAGGAGCGACCATCGAACACCAGCTCGTCCTGCCCCCCGACAAGGTTCAGGTAAACCAGTGGTAGCCCGGTGGCGTTGCTGGCCGCATCGACCACGATTTTACGCTGGCCAGCCTTGCCGATATGGTAGGGCGATGCGTTCTGCACCAGTAGGATTTCCGCGCCTTGCTCGGCCAACGCCGTGCAGGAGGAAATATCCCAGACCTCTTCGCAAATCAGCACACCGAGGGTAATACCACGCCATGCGATGGTGCTGGCGGCCTCACCGACGGTGAAGACGCGCTTCTCATCGAACACGCCGTAATTGGGGAGGTCGTATTTTGCACGGGCAAGGGTCAGCTCACCGCCCGAGGCCAGCAGGCTGGCGTTATAGGTGTTGATGCCATCACTCCACAGCCCACCGAACAGCAGGTCGCAAGGTAAATCTCGGGTAAGCTCGGCAATGTCACGTGCGGCCTTCATGGCCGCTGCGCGGAAGGCCGGAATCAGCACCAGATCCTCTGGCGGGTAACCGGTGAGCGCCATCTCAGGATACAGCACCAGATCGGCTCCCAGATCCGCCGCACGCGCCGCCCATTCGCGCATCTTCGCCGCGTTCCCGGCAAGATCGCCGACCACCGTATTGATTTGCGCAAGCGCAAGGGTAAATTGCTCTGTCATGGGGATACTCATGGCAGCAGGCCTGCAAACTTGCAAGCGCCACTAACGCGTTGGCTCAACATCAGTGCTGGCTGCGTCCCGATCCGCCATCAGCGTATCGGCATGCGATGCCGGACGGCGTAGCCGCGACTGCAAGAGTGCGTATTCCTGCTCACTCACCGGGTTCGGATGTGGCGCGCGCTCTTTACCGTACGCTTTGTATGCCTGATAATCTGACTTCGAGATGTCCAACAGTTCTTTTACAGAGCCCATGGTGGCCGATCCGGAATGATACACCTCCCGTACTCCGCCTACAATCAATCCCAGCGCACTCCAGGCAACCATCCCTAACGGCCCTACGCCCAGAACTGCAGAAATTAGCGCTGCGCCAGCCCCCCATAGCACGATGCGCGCAGGCATCCCGAACGAGGTATCCCACAAAGTGCTCGCAGCACGCTGGGTGGCATGCCGCACGCGTGCGTCGCGCGAAGCAGGGGAATCATCGGGTGTGGGCGAAGTGGTCATAAGCATCCACCATACCACGGGTTAACCCGAAAAACATGACAGTTTCATGAAACCAAAAAGCACAAAATCTTAATCAGCTATAGCGCCTTTTCAAGCTCTGGCAGGACCTCGAACAGGTCTGCAACCAGCCCGTAATCGGCGATCTCGAAGATCGGTGCGTTTTCATCTTTGTTGATGGCCACGATGGTTTTGCTTTCTTTCATTCCAGCGAGATGCTGGATTGCGCCGCTGATACCAACGGCGATATACAGCTCCGGCGCGACTACTTTTCCGGTCTGTCCGACCTGATAGTCGTTCGGTACATAGCCTGCATCGACTGCTGCGCGGCTGGCACCAATGGCTGCGTTCAGCTTGGTGGCGATTCCATCCAGCAGGGCGAAATTCTCTTTTGATCCAAGTCCACGACCACCCGAGATCACTACCCGTGCAGAGGTCAGCTCTGGACGATCAGACGTTGCGCCTTCCATTCCAACAAAGCGCGAGGTGGTCGCCACGCCAACGGCAGGAACTTTCACCACCTGTGCATTTCCGCCATCACCAACTTTATCGAACGCGGTGGCGCGCACGGTGATGATTTTAATGGCGTCGGCGGATTGCACCGTCTCCAGCGCGTTCCCCGCATAGATCGGACGCACGAACGTATCCGCACTCACAACGGCGGTGATTTCAGAAACCTGCTGCATGTCGAGCAATGCCGCGACACGTGGCATGACATCCTTGCCGAACGAGGTAGCCGGTGCCAGCACATGCGAATAGGCATCTGCCACTTCCTCGATAAACGGTGCGAAGACTTCTGCCAGCGGATGCGTGAAGGTCGGGTCGTCCTGCACGAGCAACTGCGCGACGCCCTCCAGCTTGGCAGCGTGCTCAATCACGCCGGCGATATCATGACCGCCGACCAGCAAGTGAATCTCGCCGCCGATTTTCTGTGCGGCACCGATGGTAGCGCGGGTGGCTGGGGTAACAGTTTTTCCGTCATGTTCAGCGACAACAAGAATGGTCATACGACTTTTGCCTCGTTCTTGAGTTTATCGACAAGCTCAGCGACGTCTTTCACTTTGCCGCCGCCTTTGCGTTTTGGTGGCTCCTCTACTTTGAGGATTTTAGTGCGTGCAGTGATGTCCACGCCAAGTTCTGCCGGGGTGACGGCGGCCAGCGGTTTGCTGCGCGCCTTCATGATGTCGGGCAGTTTTGCATAGCGCGGTTCGTTCAGGCGCAGGTCAGTGGTAATCACAGCCGGCAGCTTCACGGCGATGGTCATCAACCCACCATCAACCTCGCGGGTGACGGTGGCTTCACCATCCGCAATCTCAACCTTCGAGGCGAAGGTTGCCTGTGGCCAACCCAACAGGGCGGCAAGCATTTGTCCGGTCTGGTTGGCGTCATCGTCAATCGCCTGCTTTCCTGCGATCACAAGGTCTGCGCCTTCTTTTACAGCCACGGCTTTCAACAGCTTCGCGGCGGCGAGCGGCTCGATGCGCTCGTCCGTACTGACAACAATGGCGCGATCAACGCCAACAGCCAGCGCCGTGCGTAGGGTTTCTTCGACGGGTTTGCCACCGATGGACACGGCAATCACTTCCGTAGCGATGCCTTTTTCTTTGAGGCGAATCGCCTCTTCCACCGCGATTTCATCGAACGGGTTCATGCTCATTTTTACATTCGCGAGTTCGACGCCAGAGCCATCGGCTTTGACGCGGATCTTCACGTTGTAATCGACTACACGTTTGACCGGAACCAGGATTTTCACGCGACGTACTCCCTTTATTTCATCATCAGTAGTATGGCCAAAACGGCCAGCGCTGCGCCCTGCAACATCACACGGGCGACCATCATTTTATTACCGTATTTGCGGTTTGCTTCGCCGCCGCGCGCCATCAGGCCAATGCCAATGACCAGCACAACGACGACGGCTGCCATCAGACCAATCAGCAGCACTGCGCCCCAGCCGCCCATCTAGGCGGCATGTCCCAGATGCGGGTGCCCCAACACATAGGTGCGGCTGCAATAAGGACAGGTAACGCGATTGTCCTGCTTGGGGTCGATATGCAGGTAAACACGTGGATGACCAAGTGGGCCACCGCCGCCATCGCAGGCGACTTGAGTCTGGAAAGTTTCAATTGTTTCAAACATGATATACCGGATCGCTTAGTTGACGAACACGAACTTAGGCTGCGTTCGTGCGCCACTAGGTTGTGCGCTCGCTGCGGCATTGTCAAGCGCAACCCGGCGGACGGAATCTCCGGATGCAGGAGCCTCAGCCACCGGCGTTGCGCTAGCCACTACGGCTTCAACCTCGGCGCGTGCTGCGGCAGAGGGACCATGAACAATCATCACATCCGCGCTTTTCGGCTTTTTTGCTTCGCTGACTTTTACGACCTGAACATGATGGGTGCTTTTAATTGGGCGCATAGGCTCGGCCATGGCCATTTCATTCTGTGGGGCAGAACTGCCTGCCGTCACAGCAGCACTGCGCCCCTGACTTGCGCGGGCAGCTGCAACCTTGGTGACAATGCGATTCCAACTCCGTTCAATTTGCACGAGGTAGGCTTTTCCGCGGGCTTCGGTACGTGAATGGTACGCCGCCGTGGCCTTAATCCAATCCCCAAGGCTAGCATAGTTGTCGCGCAGGAATTTTGCCGCATACGCAACATTGGCCTTTGGATCAAACGCTTCTTCCAGACTGGAAAACGCACGACGGTGGTGACGTAGATTCACCTGCATGCAGCCAACGTCAATACTGTCATAACCCTGTGCCTGAAGCCGCTTGGTCTGGGCGATCGCCTCGGCTTTGCTGCTAAAGTAATAGCCTTTGCCATTGACGTTAATCGTCCATGGCCACGGCACAGCCATGCCCAACCCTTTATGCCAGCGACCGGACTCAGTTGTTGAGATCGCCGCGAGGAGATGGGTGGGAATCCGCTGTGTGCGCTCCTGCGCTGGGAATTGTTGGGTGCAGAGCTTGCCCCCCTCAATCAACACATCGCGTGCGGCCTGCGCAGGCGCTGCGATGCAGAGGCTACCCACCAGCACAGCAGCGGCAAAAAAGGCCCGATGAGGGCGATGTAACGAACCTATCACCCCATAAATGTAGCAAGACCCATGCCCATTGCCAAGGATTAGCTGTTTCAATCGCTTGCACGGGGCCGCTTCTGCAAATCAGCGATGACAAACCGTAGTAAAACGATTACAGTCCCTCCTCACCTGCCTGCCGGAGACAACAACATGAACAATTCCTATTTTTCCAATAATCGTCAAGGCTTTAGCCTTGTTGAGTTATCCGTTGTGCTGGTGATTATCGGCCTATTGGTCGGTGGATTGGTGGTGGGTCGCAACTATATCCGCAACGCCGAACTGGCTACCATGATGAATGAGGCTAAGTTCTACATCAACGCATTTGGTGAATTTCAGGTGAAATACAATGCAGTAGCAGGCGATATGGCCACTGCCTCCGACATCTGGGCCAGTGCGAACGATGGGGATGGGAACGGTCAAATCCTCAGCTCTGACGATAGCCTTTCCGCCCTGACACCCGAGGTGTTTTATGCCTTTCAGCACCTGCATCTTGCTGGCTTGATTGATGGCGGTTTCACAGGTGAAAGCGCCGGAGGCCCCGGCACTGTCTATGCGAAAGCCGGAATTAACGTACCGCGCTCAGCAATGCAGGGGGTTGCTTATATGCTCGACCACCCCACTGCACTGGATGGCTCTGTCGCCAGTGACAGCCTCTATTTTGATGGCTTTTATGGCCATGTATTGCGGGTTGGCTCACTGGATGCTTCGGGGATTTCACTGCCGAGCGGTGCCTTTCTCTCCCCAGAACAAGCTCAGTCGGTGGATCTGAAGTTTGATGATGGGCTACCGGGATCCGGCTGGGTCATGACCCCTAAAAATGCAGCCCTGTCGAGCTGTAGTACGTCTGACACCCCGAGCACATCCGTCTATAACATGAATGTCAGCGCTATTGCCTGCGCCCTGATTCTGCGCATCCAGTAGCCAATGAGCGGCTGAGCCTCATTTTTTTAACGATTCGCGCCCCGAATATGCTATACTAGAGCGTGGGATACCCCCACCTGCCTATCGGCAGAACCTGTCCATGTACGGATGGAGGTACAATGCATACGACTGGAAGCGAACTTGAACTTCTACTGCGGGACTACCGCCTGACCACGGCGGAAATCCTCTACCATTTCCCCGATCACCCGAAGCTCCTGCAAAGCTATGTCTGGCAAGAGCTAGACCTCGCACCGAAGTTTCCTACCCTGCATAAATTCATTGATTTCTGGAACCGCGAACTGGATGGCAAGATCCACTCCGTCAAGGTGATGCATGCCGAACTGATTGCACCGCAGGAATTTCGTTTTGCGCAAGGCTCTACCCTGATTCATTAAAGTCGCGGGTCGACAGGCGCGGGGTGTTAGGATAAAGCAAGTGCTCATCTCTAACGATTGATGGCGCATGACAATCCTGAACCTGATGCTGGGTAAACAACGTGGAGGCCTTGAACAGGCAGCTATTGATTATGCCGAAGCACTAGCGCTTGCAGAGATTCCGGCATTGACCGTGCTGGCGCCAGCAGCATGGGCTGAAGCACCACTGGTTTCAGCTGGCCTTCCGCACGAAGCACTCGCTAACTATGGTGGCTGGGATTACCTCGCCGCGTTACGCTTGCGACGGCTGGCACAACGGGTGGGCGCTCGCGCTGTAATCTGCCATGGCAACCGCGCCGTCTCGCTTGCGCTCAAGGCGCTAAAAGGACGCGTACCAATTATTGCTGTTGCCCATAATTACTCAATTCGCCGTTTTGCACAGGTCGACCATGGCTTTGCCATCACCCAGCAGCTGGCACAAAAACTTGAGGCCATGGGCCTGAGCCGCGTGAGCCTGATGCCCAACATGGTGCGCCTCCCCGCCCCTGCACCGCGCCCAACTTACCGTACGCCTGCGATCATTGGTAGCATGGGACGCTTCGTAGAAAAGAAGGGGTTTGTCACCTATATCGAAGCGCTGGCCATTTTGGCAAAGCGCGGCATTGCCTTTCATGCCATCCTTGGTGGCACGGGCGAGCAAGAGCCACTCCTGCGGGAGATGATTGCGCAACATCAACTCGCGTCACATATCACCCTCTCTGGCTGGGTACGCGATAAGTCTGCCTTCTTCGAAGCCATCGATCTGTTTGTATTGCCCTCGTATCATGAGGCCTTTGGCATTGTGTTGATCGAGGCGATGGCGCATAGGCTGCCCATTGTTACCACGAACTCTGAAGGACCTCGCGAAATTGTCCATGATGGACAAGAGGCCCTCGTGGTGCCTATCCGCGAAGCCGCAGCCCTGGCGGATGCGATCGCGCACCTGCTGGAAAATCCAGCAGAAGCACAGCAATTGTCTGCCGCGGCCTACCTGCGCGTTACTGAACACTACACACCGCAATGCATGGCCACACGGTTACAGGCGGCCCTATCGCCCTACCTGCTGCCTCCATCTCACGAGGGAGTCCAGCATGGATAAAAACCGTGCTATTCTGCAAGTAAGTGGCGCCGATGCCGTGCATTTCCTGCAAGGCCTCCTGACGCAAGATATCAACCGATTGGCGTCAGAGACCATCCAATTTGCAGCACTGCTCTCGCCGCAGGGAAAAATTCTGCACGACATGTTCGTACTGGATGCCACTGCGCTAGGGAGTGCCGGCATTTTTCTCGACATCCCCGAATCGCAGAAAGGAACCCTACTAAAGCGGCTGATGCTCTATAAGCTACGCGCCGCCGTCACACTAACCGATGTCAGCGCCCAATGGTCTGTGATCTATGCCCCAACAGGTGGGATGCTGGACCCACGCCACCCCTCCTTGCCCCACCGCCATTACGTGCCGGCAGCCATGGATGCCAGCGTAATTCCGGCCATCCTGACGACGGAGGAATATCATGCGCAGCGCCTTGCGCTTGGCATCCCCGACAGCACCAGCGACTTCGCGCCAGATGAAATTGTTGCGCTGGATGCCGGATACGACTTGCTACATGCCGTTAGCTTTACCAAAGGTTGCTACGTAGGGCAGGAAATCACCGCACGCATGCATTACAAGCAGATCGCACGCCGAGGATTTTACCTGTTGACGCATCCCGAGTATCCGACACGACTTGCGCTTCTAAAGTTCGACGAAGTAGGTGCAAAAGAGGGCAGCATCACCCGCGATGGCATTGCCTATCATGCACAGTTGCCAGCATGGATGGCGCCTAAATTTGCACAGTATGCGGCACCAGTTGAGGCAAAGTAACCGGCTCAGCACACGGCAAAGCCCGTTCCTTCGATACTATTCGGATGCTTTTGGAGGGCGCGCGGCCGCCATGATTGCGGCAATCTCCTGCAGCCCAACTTCTTTCGAACTAAGCTTTAAATGCAGATCGCGTTGTGGGAA
>JAUIBB010000071.1 GCA_030427685.1 Alphaproteobacteria bacterium | reverse complement strand
CCCACGCAACGTGGAAAATGCCATGGGATGCTCTTTCTGGTTAGTTGATTGTGGGTTCTGCCAGTTGACGCAGGCGTGCTTGTGTGCGCCAGCCTTGTCCGGCCGGGAGGCGCCACTCAAACCCGCGCATAAGCGCCTGCGCCGCACGGGTGCGGACATAGTCGGGATCCAGCCCGGCATTGTCGCAAACGGTTTCAAAATCAGGGGAGTCTCCCAGCAGCCAATGCAATGCTGCCTCGCGGGAGCGGCGTGCCTCGGACTTGCGGGACTTGCTGGCAGCATCCATGAGTGCTTGAGTGATGACGGCGCGCCAGAGGCCGGGTTCGTGATCTGCAAAGCAGTGGTGATGTGGGGAGGTAAGGGCAAAATTACCAGCATTGGTTGTATTCATGAAGATTCCTAGCGGTTGTGGGGGAAGGCAAAACAACAGGAATATTTATTTTAATACAATTTGATGGTTGGCTTCGTTAATGCTTTCCATCGGCACGTAAACACAATCTTAAGTTGTATTAATAGATATTCTTACTACCAGCAACCCTAAATTTTTTCAGGGGAGGGGCTTCCTGACATGGAGAGCCTTCGGTATGGTGACCTATCTTATGGCTCGTTCCCGCGCTGTTGGCGCTTCCCCTCCTTCTGTTACGGCTTCCAAAAAACGCCCGATGCCGGTGTCGGTTGACTCGCAGCGCGTGATACGACGTGCGCGCCAACTCATCGAGCAATTGCTGGAGGCGATGCAGCTGGGATTTCGGGATGAGGGCTATCGCAATGGCGAAGAGTGGGAGGCGCTGTTCGGCGCCAAGCAAAGCATGACAGCAAGCCTGCAGAAGCTGGTGGCTACTTTTGTGGCATTACCGGAGGAGGTCTCTCCCGCCGACGTCGCACAGGCAGCAACGGCCGATCCCATAATGACGCAACAGGAGATAGAATTGCTAAAAAGCTGGCTGGAAGAGCAGGCCCGAACCGGGGCTAAACGTCAAACCCGTACTTCTCTTTGAGGTAATCTTTGACCTCCTGCGTTGGCTCCTCACCATAGCAAGAGGCGACGACCTTGCCAAAATCCTCAAGGTCAATGGTGCCATCACCCTCAATTGCCTTCAGGAAAGCCGCTTCGCGCGGGGCTTCAACCAGCACGAAGTAGTACGCCCAGCGCCCCGTTGTATCCTTCGCTTTCAGCTTATGGATCAGGTGGCCCTTTTTGGCGATGATTTGATCTACGAAGTTACGTCGTTTTTCTTCCATGGATCGAGGCTCGGGTGAACGGTTTGGCCAATCTTATCGGGCAGCCCAACAAAATACAAGGGATTCAATGTGATGATACATAAAATGCCAATCCCCCAGCGTATCCGTGCCCATTTAGACGCAGCAACGGCGCAGCACTTCTCGCTTTTTCTGCGCCGGGTGATGGGAACCGTTGCGCCGGGTGCAAGCTATTGTCATAATTGGCATATTGATCTTATCTCGGCCTATCTGGATGCCTGCGCGCAGGGCGAAATAACGCGACTGATTATCAATCTCCCCCCGCGGATGCTGAAGTCTACACTGGTCTCCGTCGCCTGGCCGGCATGGCTGTTGGGGCATCGCCCGAGCACACGGATTATGGCGGCCAGCTATGCACAATCGCTGAGTGTTAAGCATTCTGTGGATTGTCGGCTGGTCATGGAGTCACCCTGGTATCGCCGGGTATTCCCGCAGGCACAGCTCAGCCGTAGCCAGAACGAGAAAGAGAAGTTTGTAACAACCGAGCGTGGTTATCGCCTGGCGGTCTCGGTCGGCGGCGCGGCTATCGGTGAGGGGGGAGATATTTTGATCGTGGATGACCCGATCAGCCCCCTGCAGGCGGGCAGCCGTGTGCAGCGGGAAGCCGTCAACCAGTGGTTCGACCATAGCTTTGCCACCCGGTTGGATGACAAGCGCCGGGGCGCGATCATACTGGTCATGCAGCGCCTGCACGCGGCTGATCTCTCTGGTTATCTGCTGGAGAAGGGCGGGTGGGAGCATCTCTGCCTGCCAGCCATTGCGCCGCAGGCAACCGTGGTACAGTGCGGTGATATGTCGTATGCGCGCCCGGAGGGAGAGGCGCTGCACCCCGTGCGCGAGCCGCTGGAGGTTCTGGCGCGATTGAAGCAGGATCTCGGCAGCGCTAATTTTAATGCGCAATATCAGCAAGCCCCGATCTCTGCGGTTGGCTCGCTGATGAAGCCGCATTGGTTTGCCCGGTTTAAGCCGGAGGAGGCAGAGGGGGCGGTGCGCTGTGTGCAGTCATGGGATACGGCCATTAAAGCCGGTGCTGCCCATGACGCCAGTGCCTGCGCTACCTTTATGGTAAAAGATGGCATCCATTACCTGCTGGATATGCTGACGGTGCGGCTTGAATACCCGGCGCTAAAACGGCTGATGGTCAGCCATGCCGCGCGCTTTAACCCCGAGGTACTGCTGATTGAGGATAAGGCCAGTGGGCAATCCCTGCTGCAAGACCTGCGGCAGGAGACGGATTTGCCCGTGCTGCCGATGCAGGCGAATGAGCAGAAGTTGTTACGCCTGACCCGGGTTACGCCCCTGATGGAAGCCGGGAAGGTGGCGTTGCCTGTCAATGCCCCCTGGCTTGCTGCCTTTGAAGCCGAGTTCTTTGCCTTCCCCGAAGGGGCCCATGATGATCAGGTGGATGCGGTGAGCCAATACCTGAACTGGGTGCGGCAGCAGACCGGAAAGGCCGGGCCGGGGCTGCGCCGGGTTTAAGGTATGGCTTGGGTGGGCAGCTAAAATTTTTTAAAAAAAAGGTGCTGCCCTACTTCCGGGGATGGGAAAATGGGTGCATAACCTTAAATATAGAATGGAATTCGTGTGAGTGAGGCTGAGGCCTTGCTATTCGGTTCCAGCGCCCTGCCTTCCGCCGCGGACATTACGGCGATGGGGCTTTGCCCTTATGGCATGACCTTTTTCTTCTTTTCTAACCTCACTTCCAAGGATCCTCTATGGCACGTTTGACTTCGTGGCTGCCGCGCCGTCGTGCGGCGGATACTGCCCCGCTGCAGGAAAAATCCTATTCTGCTACCACCGCATTTATGGTGCCCTCTGGGCAGCCTGTCTGGATGCGCCGTGACGTCAGCAAGTTTGCAGATGAAGGCTACCGTCGCAATGTTATTGCCCATCGGGCAGTTTCGATGATTGCAACGGCTGCCGCTGCTGTGCCATGGAAATTGACCGAGCGCCGGGCGCGCAGCAGCCGCACGGTTGAGTCGCACCCGCTGCTGACGCTGCTTGCGAACCCAAACCCATTGCAGGGAAGCACCGAGCTATGTGAGGCGCTGTATGCCCATCGGTTGATTGCTGGAAATGCTTACCTGCATGCTATCGGCCCCAAAGGAGGAGCGCCGCTGGAGCTGCACGTGCTGCGCCCGGATCGGGTGGCGATTATCCCCGGCGCTGGCGGTATTCCCAAAGCCTACCGCTATACGGTGGATACGCGTGCGATGGATATCCCGGTCGATGCCATTACCGGGCAATCGCGCATTCTGCACCTTAAGACCTTTCACCCGCTGGATGACTGGTATGGGCTATCGCCCGTGGAGGCCGCGGCCTATAGCATCGACCAGCATAACCAGTGTGGTGCGTGGAATCAGGCCTTGCTGCAAAATGGCGCGCGGCCCTCGGGCGCACTGCTGGTAAAAGCAGGCGAGGGGAGCACCGGTACGTTGAGTGAATCGCAGTATCAGCGCCTGAAGTCACAGCTTGATGACCAGTTCTCTGGTGCGGCGAATGCTGGCCGCCCCCTGCTGCTTGAAGGTGGGTTGGAATGGAAAGAAATGTCGCTTAGCCCCCGGGATATGGATTTTATTGGCATCAAGCATTCCAGCGCACGCGATATTGCGCTCGCATTCGGTGTGCCACCACAGCTGCTGGGGATTCCGGGAGATAATACCTACGCCAACCTGAAAGAGGCGCGGCTTGCCTTGTGGGAGCAGACGATCCTGCCGTTGCTTGAGAGTGTAACGGACGCCCTGAACAACTGGCTGGCACCGATGTTTGATAGCGGACTATCGCTTGCGCTTGACCATGATGCCATCCCCATCCTTGCGGAAAAGCGGGATGCCTATTGGGAGCGTATCAGCAAGGCAGACTTCCTGACTGCCGACGAAAAACGTAAATTACTGGGGATCGCACATGGAGTGTAATGCGTTGCATGAATGTAAGGCCATCGCAAAACCGTCGGCACAGACATCGTATAGCTTCGAAATTAAGTCATTGGCAGAGGATGGCAGCTTCGCTGGATATGCAAGCGTCTTTCATGTGGTAGATAGCCAGCATGATGTGATCGAGCCCGGTGCCTTTCGCAAAAGCCTCAGCACGCGCGAGCAGCCAGTACAATTGCTGTGGCAGCATCAATGGGCGGAACCCATTGGCGTGGTCGAGGCGTTGTTCGAGGATGCGCGCGGGCTTTTTGTCAAAGGACGTCTGCTGATGGAGGTCGCCCGGGCAAAAGAAGCCTATGCCTTGCTGAAAGCCGGTGTGCTGAAGGGGCTGAGTATTGGGTATAACGTCCAGAAGGCGCGGCGTGACCCGGATACAGGCATCCGAACCTTGCAGGAAGTAGAGCTATGGGAAGTAAGCCTGGTGACGTTTCCCGCCAATGAAGCCGCGCAGGTGACGGTGGTTAAATCCGTCGATCATGGCGAAGTGGCTCGGTTTCTGGAGGCGGTAATGCGTGCGGGGGACGCCTTGTTTCACTAAATCAGGGGATCGCCCGGCTTGGGTACATCCACGCGCCCGGAGTGCGATTTGTGGGTGCCGCTGACTTTGGTGCTTGCAACATGGAACTCTGGCGCGGTGCTTTCGATCAGGATGGCATCCAGCGAGGTCTCCTTAAGGTAGAAGACGTTGCAGGCCATCGCCGCATGGCGGCGCGCCTCGCGCTGGTGTTCTTCGCTGATGCGGATGACGTTCTCGAAGAGGTGGATTGTTTCGCGTACGCTCAGGCTGCTGACCCGGGTATCAAGGCAAAGCTGCAATGCCGCGCCCGTGATGGCGGAAACCCATTGTGCATCTGCCGTGTTGATGGGGGTGCCATGCAGGTTGAAATACGCACGGTTTAGAAGGCCATCTACCTGGTTCTTGAGCTCTGGGTTCGCGGAAATGGCTGCCCCTGATACGCGGCCAAACGTCACTGAAAATTCTTGCATCCCTTACCTGCCCGAACCTGCCGCCCTATGCCGGGCGTGTTTCTTTCGCTGCGCTGACCTTGCTTTGCATCCCAGCGAGCTAGCCGGGAACTATGCTGAAACAGGGTTTTATTGGCAACTTATTTTTCAACGACTCGTTAATGCCTAACCTGATTCGGAGATGATTTCCGGGGAACTCATTAACTTGACCTCAGTATACCCGACAAAGTGTTTAAGACAAGTTAAAATTTGAAACAATTTTATTAATATTCTGCGTTGCGGTGTTTTTGGCAACGGGATGTTTTTTATCACTATTTTTCTCACAACCACACAAAGGATGTATTATGACGATCCAAGAAGCGACAGAACGACTGCACATGCTCGGTAACGCATGGGAGCAGTTTAAACAGGTGAATGACTCGCGCTTGAGTGAGCTTGAGCGCAAAGGCTATGCCGATCCACTTTACCTTGAGCATCTCCATAAAATCAACGATGCGCTCGACCAGCAGAAGCAGCGCCTTGACCGTGTCGAAACAGCGCATGCACGTCCCGGTGGCGAGATGACAAACCTTGGTTACCGTGGTGCCGATAACAGCGAGTATAAGCAGGCATTCTGTAGCTACCTGCGTAAGGGAATGGATGCCGCGCTTGAAACGCTGCAGACCAAGTCGCTTTCTGTTGGTTCGGATGCTAATGGCGGCTACCTGGTGCCGAATGAAATGGCGAATACCATCGTGCGGATTGTCAACGAATCCTCGCCGATGCGCGCGCTGGCCAGCGTGGAGACCATTTCGTCGGACTCGCTCGACCTGATCGAAGATGCCAATGATATGAGCGCCTCCTGGGGCGATGAAACCACCGCGCGCGATAGCGCGACGGACACCCCCGCCATTGGCCGCAATACGATTGATACGTTCGAGATGTATGCCCAGCCACAAGCGACCCAGAAGCTGATTGATGACGGTTCGATTGATATCGAGCAATGGATCGCAGAGAAGGTGGCCGATAAAATGGCGCGCCTTGAGGCAACGTCGTTTGTCACTGGTAACGGTACCAGCCAGCCAAAGGGGATTTTAAGTTATGCTGCCGGTACCACGTTTGGCACCCAAATCGAGCAACTGCTCTCGGGTGTGGATGGCGAAGTCACCTCGGACAGCATCGTGCAGCTCTATTATGCGCTGAAGGATGAATATGCGCGCCGTGCGACCTTCCTGATGCACCGGACAACGGTGCAAGCGGTGCGCCTGCTGAAAGAATCCACCACCGACCAGTATCTCTGGCAGCCGGGCCTTGCGGCTGGCGCTCCGGATTCGCTGCTGGGCGTTCCGGTTGCGCTGGCGGCGGATATGCCGGTGGCTGAAGAGGACTCCCTCTCAATTGCCGTGGCAGACTTTAAGCGAGCCTACCTGATTGTGGATCGTATCGGTATCCGCACCTTGCGTGACCCATTTACCGCTAAGCCGTTTGTGAAGTTCTACACGACCAAGCGCGTTGGTGGCGAAGTGGTGAACACGGACGCCATCAAGATCCTCAAGCTGGCAGCTCCGGAAGCGTAGTTCGAGATTCGACGCGCCCACAGCCGTTTGTGCCCACCTCACCGGTATGTGATCGTTGGCGGCGTTGATAGGGGGAGTGCGCTTGCGTACTCCCCCGATGGGCGTGTTGGGGCTTTTTCTGGCCACAAATGCGATAAAACCGTGCAAAATGAGTGTAATTCGCGTAGTTGCAGTTGACCCTATACGAGAATAAACTTACGCTTATGCCAGAAGGAGCGCGCGTGACCGAGTTAAGCCGTTCAGAGAAGATTTTAGCCGAAAAGACCGTTTGTGTCCTTTTGGTTCGCGGCGAGGCGCCGGATGGAAGTCCCATCTACGCCTATGTTGGTGTGCGCGCGGATCGGCTTCAGGAATTTATGCAAGCACAGCAAAGCGGCACCTTCTATCCCGAAGAATATGGCGTGGTGATTGAAAGCGGTGTCGGTGAGCCGTCTGCTGAGGTGCGGTTGCGCATGGAGCGTGACTATAACTTCGACCATGCCGGTATGTTGGATATCGACGATGCTGACAGTGCCGTAGGCGTTGCGGCGACGCTCAGTCGAAAGGCGAACGATAAGCTGGACGATTAACGTCCCCGGTTAAATAGCATGTATTTGTATAGTTACCGTCCCATCCTGTGGTGGGATGGCGAGTGGTTGCGTCCGATGGCCGCGCCTGCATCGCTTTGCCCTTACGAGCAGGCGCTTCTGGCCCGGCTGCGGTGGGCAACGGTTTTTACTTCCCCTTTTTTCGGAGAGATTATGAGCGATGATACTTCATCTGCCCTGCGGCTTGTGACGCCGCCGGAGGACGAGCCGTTGACGCTTGCCCAGGCTAAGGCATTCCTACGCATCGAGCATACGGCGGACGATGATACCATCACCGCCGCCATCAGCGCTGCGCGCCAGTATGCAGAATCTTACCTGCGTATGGCATTGTTGCCCCAGTCCTGGGAATATTGCGTCGCTAACCCCTGCGCGACGGTACTGAAGCTGCCACTAGGGCCAGCAGATGCAATTACGGCCATTACTGTTACCAATGCGGCCGGTGACACCGCTACCCTTGGGACGAGCCTCTATCGGCTGAGTGTGGACGGGTTTGGCGTGCATTTTGAGTCGGTACCGCAGGGAGAAGTCCTGACGGTTGCCTATAGTGCTGCATCGTATGCTGCCGTTGAGGATATTCCTGCATTGATCCTGCAAGGGATGCTGCACCATATCGCGGTGATGTTGGAATCGAGAGATGGCTCGGCACCGCTGCCGGTACAAGCAGCCGGCTGTTATGCGCCCTTCCGGCGGGTGCGGTTATGAGCCTCGCGTCACGCCTGAGCGAACGGGTGCGCATCGAGCGGCCCGTCGCCACCGAGGATGGCTATGGTGGCCAGACCGTCAGCTGGTCGGAAGTGGCGACCATCTTTGCCGAGGTAACGGCACTGACTGCGGTCGCAGCCTCTGCTGAGCCCGTGGTGGGTGAGCAGCCGCAGTCACATGCCGGGTATCGGATTACCCTGCGGGTACGCAGCGATGTGAGCGCAGCCATGCGGCTGGTTTGGAAATCACGCATCCTGCAAATCCACTCGCTGCATGAGCGTGGCGAAACATTAAGCATTCTCGCCTATGAGGAGAACTTATGACGAATCTGGCCTTCATGGAAGTACAGCATGCGCTCTATACCAAGCTCAGTGGCGATGGTGTGCTGATGGGCATGGTGGATGGGATTTATGATGTTGTGCCCCAGCAAAGTGCCCTGCCGTATATTGTGCTGGGCGATGGTAGTGGGGCATTGCTTCCCGCCGATGGTGTGTCGGTCACCGAATGCCGGTTGACGCTGAGTGTCTGGACGGAAGCGCATGGCCGGAAAACGGCGATGACGATCCTCAACCGCCTGCATGCGCTGCTGCATCTGGGTGCGTTGACTATGGATGGGTTTGCTCTGGTTATCTTACGGGTAGAGCAGGCAGAGACTGAGCTGCGTGAGCGTGGCACCCGCATCCGGGCACAGCTTATCTTACAGGCAACCGTTGTTGAGGAGGAGGCATAAATGGCAGTTCAGGGAAGCGATGGCCTTAGCCTACTGATCGGCGATGGTGAAGTGTCGGAAAGCTTTGCCGCCTTATCGGGCGCGGTGATCTCGCGGCTGGAAGTGGTGCAGGCGCTGGCCACAAGCAATGGCGTTGCCGATAGCGCGTGGCAAACCGGTGTTGGGGTAAGCCAGCGCCGTGCTGTCATCGAGTGCGAAGCCCTTGCCACGGATACGGCCCCGGCTTCGCGCTTACGCAGTTTAGCGCTGAATGGGGAAGGGGGGATGATTCGCCTGCAAGTCGCCAGCGATGAAACACTCGCCTTTCAGGCCTATGTAACGGAATATCGAGAGGTGCTGGCACCCGGCCAGATTAAGAAGCTGGTGTGCCGGTTGGAGTCTGCGGGGACACTGGCTTTTCTGTAAACATGCTTTTGGTCCATTTTGAGATGGCGGCCGCAATGCCAGGCAGGCTTCGATCATCGCACAGGGTGCGGCTGTATACGAGCGCATAGCTGGTTTGTGAGGATTCTGCAATTTCGCGAACGCGTGCATCGGCGGTGGCATGATCCGGCGCCAGATGGGAGCGCTCGGCGTAGAGCACTAGCGCGTGGAAAATGTTGGTATAGTCGTCCATGCTGTAGAATGAGCATTTGGTGAGTACGAAAGTCAGGGTCAGCGTTTGCTCGATCTGCTGGCTGATGGAG
>JAUIBB010000070.1 GCA_030427685.1 Alphaproteobacteria bacterium | reverse complement strand
GTTGCATCGCCAGCCGCCAGCCGAGGATCAGTCCCGCGACATAGGCCAGCGCATACCAGCGGATCGCCAGCGGGCCGATTTCAAGCGCAATGGGAGAAATGTCTGGAAACTGCATGGGGCAGTATTACCCACCCACAGAAGATTCGTACAGAGTTTAGTGCACTAGAGGGTGTGGAAGCCGCTGCCCGGGGATTTGTGCGTCTGGTATTTATCTACAAAGCCACCGCCAGTTTTGGAAGGTTGCTCTTGCTCTGGTTTGTCTTGTGCGTGGTCAATATCAATAGCGCATTCGCGCGCAATGGTACGCAGTGCCATTGTTGCCGCGATGGCTGACTTTTTAAGCGTTGTCTCTGGTAGTTTATCAATGGTTTCGTAGTACATTTTGAGTGCCCCATGAATGGCGGCAAGGGGTGTGTACTCCGCCGGCACTTCAGGATTTTGATTTGCGCGGTATTTTTCAAGACTGGTGCCGAGAGTTTTTTCAATCGCACGGATGGTAGCCTGTGCCTGAACGCCTTGCGTTTTGATGCTGTTGGGGCGATCAGCGCTAGCCACTGCCGCCTGATAGCGCTCTACCTGCGCCTTAACACCATCCAATAGGAATTTGTCGTGCGCGGCTTGTGACGTAGCATCGTGCTGGTTGGTTGGCGTATCGGTCATATACAGTTTACCTTAATAAATGAACATAGCCCATTATTTATGATTCGGTTGTAACAAGCAACTAAACTACACGCCTGTCACATAAACTTAATAATACGGATCGTCCTTCAGCAGGTAGTTCTGGACATAGTCCTTCACCCCGTCTTCGAGCGAATAGAACTCCTCTTTATAGCCAGCAGCGCGGAGACGGTCGATTTTTGCCTCAGTAAAATACTGATATTTATCGCGTAATTCCTCTGGCATGTCGATATAGGTAATGGCCGGGGGTTTGCCAACGGCGGCGAAGGTGGCGCTGGCCAGATCTTTGAAGCTGCGCGCTTTGCCGGTGCCGACGTTAAACAGGCCGCTGACCGTTGGGTTCTCCAGCAGCCATGCAATGATTTTCACGCAGTCTTTGACATAGACAAAGTCGCGCAGCTGCTCGCCATCGGCATAGTCATCGCGGTAGGAGTGGAAAAGCTTCACCGGCCGCCCATGCTCCGCATGCGGGAAGATATGGTTGATCACCGAACGCTGATCCTCTTTGTGGTACTCGTTCGGGCCGTAGACGTTAAAGAATTTCAACCCAGCCCATTGCGGCGGCATCGTGTCGTTCGCAGCGGTGGCTACCGAGACGCACTGGTCGAACAAATGCTTGCTCCAGCCATAGGCGTTGAGGGGGTTCAGCTTCGACAGTGCCTCGATGCCAAGGTCATCATCAAACCCGGCGGCGCCATCGCCATAGGTGGCGGCAGAAGAGGCGTAAATAAAGCGCTTCTCATGCGTGGCGGCCCAGTTCCACAGCGTGCGCGACAAGGTAAAATTGGTGGCAAGAATGAGGTCTACATCGGTTTCGGTTGTAGAGGAAACCGCCCCCATATGGATAATGGCCTCCAGGTCATGGGCGTTATCTTCCAGCCAGTAAAAAATATCATCCGGCCCAATGATTTCAAAGATGCGGTGTTTGGAAAGGTTGCGCCATTTGCTGCCATTGCCGAATTCATCGGCGACCACAATGCGGTAGTCGGTCTGGTCTGCCAGCATTCCGGCAATGTTGCTGCCAATAAACCCGGCACCGCCGGTTACTAAAATACGTTTCATGCCTGCTCCTTGGATTCTGCTACCTATTTTACAGGTATTAGCAGGTAGAGTCGAGTAGTGAGTAGATTGGATTTTAAGTGTATTCTAAATTACTTAGCGCCGTGACAACGATGTCGCAATGCTGGTGCGGGTTTTGCCGATTTGCACGATTTCTGCTCGACGCAGCAGATGCATGGCAGTAGGATGCCGCCATGCAAAAAGACTCAAAACTGTTTGAAGACTTCGCCAAAATGGCCTCCGGCGCTGCCGGGGCGGCGATGGACATGCGCCGCGAATTCGAGGCCATGGTCACCGATAAAATCGAACGCCTGATGTCCCGCGGCCACTTCGTCACCCGCGATGAATTTGAAGTCGTCAAAGCCATGGCCGAAAAAGCGCGTGCCGAAAACGAAGCCCTCCGCGCCGAACTGGAAGCGTTGAAGCAGTAGCTAGCGGGTAGGCTGTTCGGCACCTTGCTGTGCAGCCTGTGCTTCAATACGTTGGGCAAAGCGCGGTTTCAGATCCTGCCTCAGGCGCACATAGTCGAGCGTTTCTTTCAGGGCTTCCATACGTTCTGGATAGGGCGTTTCTGCTGGCTCACGCAGGCCGGTAGCAATACCAATAATGGCGCGCCACTCTTTATGAGATAGTTTGATTAAGGCGTATGGGGCGTCGAGAATATCCTCGGCCTCATATAGCTCTGCGGAGGTGACAGGCTTCGCATCACAGAAGGCGCGCTGTTGGTCATAGGGTGCATCCAGCATTCCGGCTTGCTTAAAACGGTCGATTTTTGTGCGCAGGTAGAGGCCAGCGGCAAAATAAATTGCCCAGTCGGTTTGCGATGTGGGATCTACCGGTACCTTATGATGATTGTGTTGCACACTATTGAGATAGTCGCGCATTTTTGCCGTACGCTCGTAAGCAAAAAAACTATCAACCTCAGGGCCGAACCCATGGCTGCGCGGGAAATCAAAATTGTCATTGAGGCCTTGAATATCAAGCCCCATCCAGAGCCCCAGCATGAAGGGCAGCACAAACTGTTCCTGTTGAGGCGTGTGTCCGATACGCGCTGAAAGATGAGAAATATCGTGTTTCTTTTGAACCGGTTTGAAATGTTTTTTGAGTACTTTGCGATGGATATAGCCGCGCTTACCTTCCTCCTCAGCACGCCAGTTATTCTTGATATAAGGATAGTTACCTTGATCGAGCATGACCTTAATCGCATCCCCCACGGTGGGCTGGGATAGCGCTGCCATTTTCTCGTCGATCCTATCATAGTAGGCATGATTCACTAAGTGCCCCGGCACAATGGGCAGCGTCTTGGGGCACGCAAGTCGTGTGCCGATATAATCAAGCCATGTTTTCATATTACGATCTGTCATTTACGCGTTCTATTGTAGCAAATATGCCGTCTTTTGCGGGTGAATCTTTTGTGACAGGGTAGGGTGGTGTTCACTACTATGGATAGATAAAAGCTGCACACATCCCACCATATTTTGATGGATTTTTTGCGCTGCCTGTGTTTCACTCAACTTGTGCCGCGCGGTGCGCCGCGAAGAGCATGGACAGTCTACAGCCCGGCAGGTGACTTGGTCATTTTCATCAGGAGAGCACATGTCCGCAGTCCTTACCGCCGATTTTGAACGGATCACCAGCAGCAACCCCCTCGACATCGCCGAACAGCTCGTGGAAGACCGCGAATGGTTGTTCGACCGCCCTGATGACGCCGAGCTGGTCGCTGAAGTGACCGGCAACTGGTGCAACTACCGCATCTGGTTCGCCTGGCAGCCAGACCTCGGCGCGCTGATTTTCTCCTGCGCCTACGACTCCAAAATCCCCGAAAAATCCCGTGGCAAAATCCACGAGATGCTCTGCGCCGTGAACGAGAAAATGTGGCTCGGCCATTTCGATATCGGCTCAGAAGACGGCATGGTCATGTTCCGCCACGCGCTGCTACTACGCGGCGGACACGGCGCCACGCCTGAGCAGCTCGAAGACCTGATGGACATCGCCATCACCGAGTGCAACCGCTTCTACCCGGCCTTCCAGTCGGTGCTGTGGGGCGGCAATACGGTGGCGGAGGCGCTGGATATCGCCCTCCTCGAAACCGTCGGCGAGGCATAACGTTTCCCATAGCGGACCATCTGCGTCGTCGCATCCCTTCGCGTGAATCCTCACGTAGCGCTGCTACGCTGCGGTTCCCGCAAACGGCGTGCTCCTAGCATCTGGCCCACTCTGAGAAACGTGGGTGGTGAGAAAGTGAGGGGAGTGGTTGGCTCGCTTCGCATCGCTGCGGCTGTCGCACCAACACATTTTCGTCACCCCGGCGCATGCCGGGGTCCATCGCTTAAATACTCGGTGGTGATTAGAGCGTTACCGTAACTGCATCCGCTGCCGTATTTGCCTTGGCGCAGGCGTCGTCGATATCTTTGCCCAGTGCCAGTGTCACGCCCATGCGGCGTTTGCCTTTGACTTCGGGTTTGCCGAACAGCCGCAGCTGGGTATCCGGTGCGCGTAGCGCTTCACCCAGATTGGAAAATTGCAATTGCGTCGATGCGCCTTCGATCAGCAGCACGCGGCTGGCGGCGGGGCCGAACTGGCGGATAGACGGCACCGGCAGGCCGAGGATCGCGCGCGCATGCAGCGCAAATTCCGACAGGTCCTGCGAGATCAGCGTCACCAGCCCGGTATCGTGCGGACGCGGCGAAACTTCGCTGAAGATGACCTCGTCACCCTTCACAAAAAGTTCCACCCCAAACACGCCATAACCGCCCAGCGCCCCGGTAATTTTCTGCGCCATCTCTTTGGCGCTCGCCAATGCCGCAGGTGCCATCGGTTGCGGCTGCCACGACTCCTGATAATCCCCGCTTTCCTGCCGGTGGCCGATCGGCTCGCAGAAGCTGGTGCCATCCACATGGCGCACGGTGAGCAGGGTGATCTCGTAATCGAAATCGACGAATCCTTCGACGATAACCGACGTGCCGCCCGTGCGCGATTCCTCGCACGCCACCCGCCAGGCATCTGCGATGCCAGCATGCGTTTTTATCGTGCTTTGGCCTTTGCCGGACGAGCTCATCACCGGCTTCACCACGCAGGGGATGCCGACAGCCTCAACGGCGGCGAGGAACTCCTGCTCGTTATTCGCAAAGCGGTAGGGCGAGGTTTTCAGGCCCAGCTCCTCAGCGGCGAGGCGGCGGATGCCCTCGCGGTTCATGGTCAGCTGCGTCGCCCGCGCGGTGGGGATGACCGTGTAGCCCTCTTGTTCAAGCGCACGAAGTGTGTCGGTGGCGATCGCCTCGATTTCTGGCACGATGAGGTCGGGCTTCTCCAACTCAATAATCCGCCGCAGTTCCGCGCCATCCAGCATCGACAGCACATGCGAGCGGTGCGCCACCTGCATCGCCGGGGCGTTCGCATAGCGGTCGAGCGCAATGACTTCGACGCCATACCCCTGCAACGCCATCGCTACTTCCTTACCAAGCTCCCCCGACCCGCAGAGCAGGACTTTTTTCGCGGTAGGAGAGAGTGGGGTGCCGATGCTGGTCATATGCGTCTTTCAAGAAAATGGAATGCGCCGACCTTAACCTCTCCCACCGGGAGAGGTCAACGGGCGAAGCACGTTGGGGGGAGGGCATGCAGGCGGTGAAGCCCGGCCCTCACCCTATTTGCTCGCGCAAATAGACCTCTCCCGGTGGGAGAGGCGAGAGGGAGGCAACTGCCGACCCGCTTGCGGCGAGGGTCAGCGAAGCGACTTGGAGCGTAGCGGAAAGGGC
The DNA here is from genome assembly GCA_030427685.1 of Alphaproteobacteria bacterium. Classification (GTDB taxonomy): domain Bacteria; phylum Pseudomonadota; class Alphaproteobacteria; order Rickettsiales; family UBA3002; genus QFOX01. The sequence goes on along the minus strand of JAUIBB010000070.1, from coordinate 4,176 downwards.
GAGCTTGCGAGTCAACGGGCGCAAGGCCCCTTCAATCAGAGAAAATAATACGGATTCACATCCACCTTGATCCGCACGCCCGAAAACTTCTGCCCCGCAAGCCAGACGCGCAGCGTCCGTTGCAAATGAATGCCGGGTTTGGCCTTCACCAGCAATCGGTAGCGGAACTGGCCGCGCAGTTTCGATAGCGGCGCAGGCGCGGGGCCAAGCACCGTCAGGCGCGCATCGTCCGGCGCGCTGCGCGCCAGCATCTGCCCGGCGGCGCGGACTTTTGCATCATCCACCCCGTCGAGCAGGATGGCGGCGAGCTGGCCAAACGGCGGCCAGCCACCCGCGCGCCGCTCTTTACCTTCCAGCGCCATCAGCCGGTCGCGGTCATGCGCGATGAGCGACTGCATCACCGGATGTTCGGATTCATAGGTCTGGATCAGCACCGTACCGGGCAGCTCGCCCCGCCCTGCGCGCCCGCCAAGCTGGTGCAGCATTTGGTAGGTACGCTCGCCCGCGCGCAGGTCGGCGCCGGAGAGTCCTACATCCGCATCCACCACAATCACCAGCGTCAGCCGCGGGAAGTGGTGGCCCTTCGCCACCATCTGCGTGCCGACGAGAATATCAATATCGCCCGATTCAATCGCCGCCCACGTATCTGCCGCGATGGCCTCGTCGGAGGAGAGCACAGCGAGGGAGGGTGTGCGATATTCCTCCCCCTGTAGGGGGGAGGTTAGGAGGGGGCCCTTATCAGGCACAGGCTGTGATTCTAACGGCCCCTCCCCAACCCTCCCCCTACAGGGGAGGGAGCTTAAGCGGCGCACTGCCGATGCGATCGTTTCTATCACGCTGGCGCTGTTTTCCAGCACATCGTTGTTCCAAAACCGCAAAACCGTAAATCCTTGCGACTCAAGGAAAGCAGAGCGTTTCGCATCGTAGGCAATCGCTGTGTCCTGCGTATGTTGGCCACCATCCAGTTCGATGATAAGTTTGGGCGAAAGACAGGCAAAATCGGCGATGTAGTGACCGATGGGGTGTTGCTTGCGAAATTTCACACCGAGGGAGTCGCGCCGAAGTAACTGCCATAAGGTGGTTTCGGCCTGCGTCATCTCATGTCGCAGGTTTTTTGCTTGGTGGAGGGTGTGTTTAAGGGGCGAGGTTTTGCCATACTTCGGCCCCCTCCCATCCTCCCCCCTATAGGGGGAGGGGTGGAACATCCCCCGCACTTCTTCTGCGATGCGCTCTACGCCGGGGCCGCAGGGGGCGAGCATGGATTTGTCCGCCTTGCAGGATGGGCAGGCGGGAGGCATCGGTTCTTTATGTCCGCAATGATGGCATTCGAGCCGCGAAGTGCCATGCACCGTCAGCCACGCGCTGCAATCATCGCATTGGAACCGGTGGCCGCAATGGCGGCACAGCAGCAGCGGCGCATAGCCACGGCGGTTCAGGAACAGCAGCACCTGCTCGCCGCGCGCCAGCGTCGCCAGCATTTCTTTTTTTACGGTGGGGGAGAGGAAGTCGCCGCGCTCGGGCAGGTCGGTGCGCATATCAACCAGCGCGACGGTGGGAAGCCCCGCCGCCCCAAACCGTTCCGGCAGGTGCAGGGCGGTATATTTCCCCTCGCGCACATTCTCCAGCGACTCCAGCGACGGCGTGGCCGAGGCGAGGATAATCGGAATCTGCTCGAAATGCGCGCGCACCACCGCCATATCGCGCGCGTGGTAGAGAACGCCGTCCTCCTGCTTATAACTCGGGTCGTGCTCTTCATCGACGAGGATCAGCTGCAGGTTCGCAAAGGGCAAAAACAGCGCCGAGCGCGCGCCCACCACCACCTGTGCCTCGCCCCGCGCAACGGCCTGCCACGCGCGCGCTTTCTGTACCGGCGTCATCCGCGAATGCCAGACCACCGGCTTCGCGCCGAAGGTTTTTTCAAACCGCGCCAGCCATTGGTGGGTAAGCGCAATCTCCGGCAGCAGGACGAGGATTTGGGGTAATATACGGGTGTCATTGCGAGCGGAGCGCGGCAATCCAGAGGGCGGTGCCATGTGCTCTATGCTCTGGATTGCCGCGTCGCCTTCGGCTCCTCGCAATGACGCAGAATTTAATGCTGCCGCCATGGCATGGAAATACACCTCCGTCTTGCCGGACCCGGTGACGCCATCGAGCAGTACGGGCTTGCTGTGCGGCTGACTCAGCGCATTGGCCACGTCCTGCTGTGCTTCGGTGAGGGTGGGCAGGGTGATGGTAAATTGCTGCGGCGCGAGGGGCTTTTTCGGCTGCTTCGCCGCATGGGCAAGGCCGCAGAGCGATAGCACCGCCCCCTTGGGCGCGAGGGTAAAGTCCGCCACCCAGTCCAGCCAGCGGCGATAGGCCGCAGGCAACGGCGGTACCGTATCGATAACGCGGGTCACCGCCTTCAGTTTGCTGAGAGGAATTTCTTTTGCCTCAAGCGCAGCTTGTTTTCCCTCAGGCGCGGTCTGCCACACCGCGCCCACCAGTTTGCGGTTGGCCAGCGTGGCCTCCACCAGCGCGCCTTCGGGCGTGCCGTCCGGCACCAGATAGTCGAACGCCATCTCAACCAATGCGGGCATTAGCACCGGGGCGCGAGAGGTTGCTTGCGCTGGTTCGGGGTTCACTGGTAAGGAATGGTTCAATAAATCGGTTCCACACGTCATGCTGAACTTGTTTCAGCATCCATCATACTAGAGAAGATGGACCCTGAAACAAGTTCAGGGTGACATTATTATAAAGGGTTATTCCATGAAGTTCTTCGTTGATACCGCAGACATCGCTGAAATCAAAGACCTCGCTGCAACCGGGTTGCTCGACGGCGTGACCACCAACCCCAGCCTCATCAAAAAAGCCGGGCGCGATTTCAAGGAAGTCATTGCCGAAATCTGCGCTGTCACCGACGGCCCCGTCAGCGCCGAAGTGGTGGCGATGGATTTCGACGGCATGGTCGCGCAGGGCGAAGACCTCGCCAAAATCGCCAAAAACGTCACCATCAAAGTGCCGCTGACGATTGAAGGCCTCAAAGCCTGCCGCCATTTCCGCAACAAGGGCATTATGGTGAATGTCACGCTGTGCTTCTCGCCCGCGCAGGCATTGCTGGCGGCGAAGGCCGGCGCAAGCTTCATCTCGCCCTTCGTGGGTCGCCTCGACGATGTCGGCTCCGATGGGTTGACGCTGATCCACGACATCGTGACCATCTATAACAACTACGATTTCGAGACCGAAGTGCTGGTCGCCTCGGTGCGCAACCCCATCCACATCGTCGAATCCGCCAAGATGGGTGCGCATGTCGCCACCGCCCCTGCCAGCGTCCTCAAAGCCCTCGTCAACCACCCGCTGACAGACCGTGGACTGGAAACCTTCCTGAAGGACTGGGCCGCAACCGGGCAGAAGCTCTAAGGCCTAACGGCCTACTATGCTGCATCGCAACAGACTGATTTCGCTAAATTGTCACATTTTGATATGCGTCTCTATGGTATGATCTGTCGATCAATTAGTAGAGAGATTATATGCATTTCCAAACCTCTGAAGCAGAAATATTGCGCCACGGCCAAATCGCTTCGCGCGTACTGGCGGTTTTTGATGGGTGCGGCCAACATCGCCGTGAATATTCTCCCGACAACACCCATTGCTGCTCTATTATTGCCAATGTGGGCTATATAAAAAAACTAGCGGATGGCGATTACCCTTATAAAGGAAAAGACGCTGGCCATGCGCCCATCACTAGAGATGACCTGATGCAAGAAGGCTTCCTGAAGGTCGATGCTAAAGGCAAGGATTATCTAGAGCTGACAAAGGTGCTTGAGGCATGGTACGCGCGAACAGCGCTCAATGCCCGCGTGCCTTCCAAGACGCCGCCAACCATGGGTTCTTTTGCAACAGAACAAGAGCGTACGGAGGCAGATGCTACCTATGAACGGCAGCGCGAGTCTCATAACCGCGCCATAGTGAAGCAGCATCTCTTTGCAAACCGTGAATTAGAGAGATATTTCCATAATTCTGCAGGGGCACAAACATTTTTGCAGTAGGTCTGTTACGGTGTCCTTGCCGCATCACCCTGCCAAAAAACACCTGAAACAGCGAAAAACCGGCGAACACGCGTGAGTGTTGCCGGTTTTTTTGCTAATTTGACGCCATGAACACAGTCCCGCAGCCCGAAGACGCCTTAAGCGCCGA
>JAUIBB010000069.1 GCA_030427685.1 Alphaproteobacteria bacterium | reverse complement strand
GACCACGCCGACTCGGAATATTCTTGTTTATACGGATGGTGAAGTCCTCGGCGATGGCGTCCTTCGCCTGATCTTTGCGGCAGCACTTAAGCGCGCCACACCTGAGCTATCCCTTACCTGGCTTGCCAGCAACTATAGCGCCTACGACACAGTGCTGCGTGCAATGGCAGCGCCCCTGATTGACCATCTTTTAATCCTACCGAAGCGGCGCATGCACCCGGTTGACTACCTACTGCGTCCCGCAGTGCTACGTCACCAGTCCTTTGACCTCATTATCGACAGCCAGCGGAATGTAAAGCGCACCTTCTGGCTCAAACGCATTCGGCATCGCCACTTTATCAGTGCGGCAGCAAATGGCCTTTTTTCTTCACACCGGCTTCCTCCCCTCAGCCCACATTTTCTGCAGCGCCTACTCCAACTGGGCGAAGCTGGATTGGGTAGATCACTGACGATACAGCCTTTGCCTTTGCCACCGGGCGATTGGGAGCGTGATGCAATGGCGTTACTGCCAGATGGCGCTCGCTATGTTGGCTTTGTGATTGGTGCTGGCAGCCCGGACAAATGCTGGCCGTTGGAGCAGTTTATTAGGCTGGCGCAGGCAGTCGCCGCGCGTGGCGATGTCCCTGTCATCTTCCTTGGCCCCAAAGAAGCAGTGTTCCGTGAACGCATTGAGGCCGCCCTGCCGGAAGCCATTTTACCGCTCAGCACAACAGGCCAGACATCCCCCTACCTGAGCATTGCGCTGGGGAAACGACTTGTGGCAGCAGTCGCCAATGATAGCGGTGGCGGCCATTTACTCGCAGTAGCAGGAACACCGCTTGTCAGCCTGTTCCGTGCCGCAAGCGTCCGCGCCAAGTTCTTACCTCAGACCTCGCAAGTGGTCGCCCTGGCACCAGAAGATTTTGGTGTACCGTGCTTACAGGATATTCCACTCAGCGCCGTGCAGCAGGCACTCAATAGCCTTACGCTAGCAGCATGAGCTCATAAGGCCCGCGCTATGCGGCAAGCAGGTTCTTGTAGCGGATACGCTTAGGTTGCACGGCGTCTTCACCGAGGCGCTTTTTCTTGTCCTCTTCGTAGTCGGCGTAGTTCCCCTCGAACCACTCTACATGGCTGTCGCCTTCAAAGGCGAGGATATGCGTGGCCACACGATCAAGGAACCAGCGATCGTGGCTGATGATGACTGCGCAGCCGGCGAACTCCAGCAGCGCATCTTCAAGCGCACGCAGGGTTTCGACATCCAGGTCGTTGGTCGGCTCATCGAGCAGCAGGACATTGGCGCCGGTCTTCAGCATTTTGGCAAGGTGCACGCGGTTACGTTCACCGCCAGAGAGCGTGCCGACCTTCTTCTGCTGGTCAGAACCCTTGAAGTTAAAGGCCGAGCAGTAGCCGCGTGATTTCATGCTCATTTTCCCCAGCTCAATGACATCGGCTCCGCCGGAGATTTCTTCCCATACGGTGGCCTTATCGTCGAGCGCATCACGCGACTGATCGACATAGCCCAGCTTCACGGTTTCACCGACATTGAAGCTACCTGCATCCGGCGTTTCGCTACCGGTAATCATGCGAAACAGCGTGGTTTTACCGGCACCGTTTGGCCCAATAATCCCCACGATCCCGCCGGGTGGCAGGCTGAAGGAAAGATCATCAATTAACAAGCGATCGCCAAAGCCTTTTTTGAGCCCCTGCGCCTCGATGACATTATTACCAAGGCGTGGCCCAGCGGGGATAATGATCTGTGCCGTCGAGGCACGCTTCTCTGATTGCTCATTGACCATTTGTTCGTAGGCTTTAAGACGCGCTTTAGACTTGGCCTGACGTGCCTTAGGCGAGCTACGCACCCATTCCAGCTCCTCTTCCATTGCCTTGGCGCGGGACGATTCTTCTTTTGCCTCCTGCTTCAGCAGGCGTGCTTTTTGCTCAAGCCAGCCAGAGTAGTTGCCCTCGTACGGACGGCCTTCACCACGATCAAGCTCCAGCGTCCAGCCGGTGATATTATCGAGGAAGTAGCGATCGTGGGTTACCATCACCACCGTGCCGGGATAGTTGCGCAGGTAGTTCTCGAGCCACGCTACGGATTCTGCATCAAGGTGGTTGGTCGGCTCATCCAGCAACAGCATGTCGGGCTTTGACAGCAGCAATGCAGCCAAGGCAACACGGCGCTTCTCGCCGCCGGAGAGTTTGTCGACCATCGCCTCGCCCGGGGGGCAGCGCAATGCATCCATGGCAACTTCTGCTTCGCGCTCCAGATCCCATGCGCCGGCATGGTCGATTGCGTCCTGTAGCTTGGCGGCTTCGTCCGCGACGTCGTCGTTATAGTCCGCCATGATCTCGTTATAGCGATCGAGCAGCGCTTGTTTTTCTTTCAGTCCATCCATGACATTTTCAAGGACGGTTTTGCTCTCGTCGAGTTTTGGCTCCTGCTGGAGGAAACCCACTTTCAGCCCCTCGGCGGCGAAGGCTTCACCGTTATATTCTGTATCCATCCCAGCCATGATTTTAAGCAGGGTCGATTTACCCGCGCCGTTATGCCCCACAATCCCGATTTTTGCGCCGGGGAGGAAGGAAAGCCAGATATCCTTCAGCACGGTTTTTCCGCCCGGATAGGATTTGGTGAGGCCTTTAATTACATATACATACTGGGTCATAACATCGTCCTTTTCCTCAGATTTTCTGCCCTTTTTACTACTGCTGGAGCAACAAAAACGCAAGGGCAGCCTTCTCTTTATGAAATCTTAACCTCCATTGGGCTAGGATATAGCATGACTAAGCAATCGCATATTCTCTCGCCACCCACGGTTAAGCTGCTTGTTGGGGGGCCCAATTCCGGCAAAAGCACCTGGATTAAGGAGGTGCTGAACCCAATGTGCGAGTTGACCGAGTCACCCTGGCCCACGGTGATTTCCTTCAATCGCGTGCGCAAAGCCTATGCGCAGGAGCATGGCATTCCCTACGGGGAAACCTTCAGCCCACTCCATAAAGAGGCGGTAGAGGCTAAGTTTTTCAACGCGCTGGATATCGAACTGGAACAAGGAAAAGACGTGGTCATCAACCATCGCAACGGAACGGCATCCGAACGTGCAGCGATCCTGCGTCATATCCACGAGGTCAACCCGGACTACTATACTGAAGCGCTCTACTTTCCCATCGACACTGCGGAAGCATTGCGCCGCAACGCAAAACGCAATGCGCAGCTACAAGCAGAAGGAAAGGCAGAGCGGCATTTTGACGATGAAGCCATGCTCAACTGCCTCAAACGCATTGAACCGCCAAATGAGAAAGAGGGGTTCGATAAAGTCCGCAATGCCATGCAATGCCCCTTACCTGAAGATCGCACGGTCCATCGGGTATCCACCAGAGGTTGCTTTATAGGCTAGCGACGCTGCTGGAAAAATGCTTTCAGCAGAGCACTGCATTCGGCCTCCATTACCCCACCGACCACTTCTGGCGCGTGATGGCAAGTGGGCTGCTGGAACAGACGCGCACCATGCTCAACCCCGCCCCCCTTGGGATCATACGCACCGAAAATAATGCGTTGGATTTTTGCAAGACTAGCCGCCTGAGCGCACATGGCGCAGGGCTCAAGCGTGACATAGAGTGTGCAGTCTTCAAGGTATTTGCTGCCGCGAGCAGCGCTGGCACGCTGAATCGCCAGCAGTTCGGCATGGGCAGTCGCCTGCCCTTCGGCCTCTACCTCGTTATGTGCGGTAGCCAGCACCGTACCATCCGCCGCAACCACGGCCGCAGCGATTGGCACTTCGCCCAGCGTCGCGGCGGTCATGGCAAGGGGGAGGAGAGATGCGATCGACATGTCGCGACCCTAACCTGCCCACCGCCCAAGCAAAAGCAAAATTAGCGGTCGATTTCGGCTTTCAGCCGCTTTAGCCCGGCAGCGAAACACTGGTGCTCCACCTTATAATCCGGAGCGCTGGCATCGTGCACCTCGTATTGGCGGATTAACCCGTCCAGCGCCTCGCCCATCATCTCACGGCTGTGCGAGGTGCGAGGATTGTGCAATACATCCGGGTGGTAACGACAGGCGCCTTCCAGAATACGGTACGCATCATCGGTAGAGGATGCGTCTTTCAGGTGCGTTTTCACCAAGGTTCTGAATGTTTTCAAAAAGGCCGTTTCACTGACTGTCAGCCCATGCACTTCGTCACCATCCTGACTGGCGACATGGTTGTGCGCTCGATTCACCGCATCAATATCGCGCCCTGCTCCCAGCCCATGCAAGGGCGCAACAAGCTGGTTAGCACGCATGGCGGCGTCGGCCTCGGGCATACGGTGTGCCTGTAGGTTTTGTGTGGCGAGTGTACGGAGTGCATCGATATCCAGTGGGCCGCTGAGGCTGGTATAGCGACCGTCCTGGTATCCAGAAAATTCGGCAAGGATGAAGTCATCAATCTGCAGGCGGATAAAGGGAGTTCCCTGTTCCTCGCCCTTGAGGATCGTATGATAACCGCCCTTTACGGCATTAAGCAGGCGGTCAATCTCCGCTTCGGTTATGCTGGGCATAGGGCAGAACTCGTTGGGAAAGGCAAGCGTCTAGCGCTTGCGGAAAGATTCCAGACTAATGACTTTCTCATCATTTGCTGCCTGCGTGTCTTCGGTAGGGGCATCTTCTTCAAAGGCCGCCATCGGTGGTTTCTCATGCCCGGTACGCCCTGTTGCGGGGCAGGAGACCTGATCTTCTTTCTCGGGCTTATCGCTCACCGCCGGAGCAATCCGCTTGCCGTGGAATTGCAGGCCAAACTTAATGCTAGGATCCGCAAATGCGGTCAGCGCCTCAAACGGAACAACGAGCTTTTCGGGAATATTGTTAAAGCTCAGCATAATCGAGAATTGTTTGTCGGTGATCTTCAGATCCCAGAACTGGTGCTGGACGACAATCGTGATTTCCTCCGGATACCGGCTTTTCAGCTGTGGTGAGATGCTCACCCCCGGGTAATTTGTCTGGAACGAGATGAAGAAATGATGCTCTCCCGGCAGGCCGAACTTATCGATATGGATCAGCGCCTCGCGCACGACACCGCGCATTGCGGAGTCGATCATGCCTGGATAATCTATCGTTTCCTGTGTCATTGTGCCCTGTTGCCCGGTTTGCCTTACCGTTCTATCCCGTTTCTACGCTAAGCGCCACTTAAATCGCCATCTCGGCCTAAGCCGAGGTGGGGGATGTTTCTGTTGCCCGGTACATCCCCCGAAACCGCGTTTACGAGCTAGAACTCGTCAAGCCACACTAAGCGGCAAGACGGGCTGCTACGACGTTGTTGTCGTTAGCTGCAACGAGTGCGAAGTTATCGTTTGCACTTACTAAAATGATCCGATCACGGGAGATCACCCCGGATGAAAGCGCCGCCTTTATTGCGGTTGTCGATGCTAATTCGGCCCCATAAGTCCTTGTTTTCCAATGTTTGGCTTGCGCCTTCGCAATGGAACGCAGATTGATGGTTCGCCCGGCTTCTGCACCGCGCATTTTTACTACCATTTACCAATCCGCAGGAGATTCTGGTGGAGCCGCCGGGCTCTGCCCCCGGGTCCAATCCGACTATTCCGCGTCACGTTTATCATCATAGCCCCCGAAGGAACCCTCTCAATATATGGCACCCCCCGTATAAATGCAAGACTCCTCATGCATCCACAAACCCTCCTGAATCACTAAAATGACACAAAACTGTCATGAAACTGTCACGAATCTTTGATATGGTGAGAGGGTAGAAGGAGTTTTAACTATGTCATTTCCCGTCACCTATACCAAAGCAACGGAAACGGCCCCTAAGATGCTGAAGACGAAGGTCACCAACACGACCGTCATCATTGGCGATAAAGGGTGGGAACTGAAAGGTATTACGCCAACCGACATTGCAGAGCTTCATACCGAGCTTGGCACGGTGCAATCCTCTACGAACACCGACTACCAACAGGTCGTAACGGCACTGTCCAATATCCTGCTTAACTATAACAGCCCAAGCTTTCTTGATATTCCTGAAGGCCAGGATCCCGAAACCTACCTGAGCAAGCTGAAGGATGCGCTGTCGCATGGCATCGACACGCTGGATAGCGGTCAGAAAAAAGTGTTGGAAAACCTACAGAACATCCCCGGCCTCGGTGGCTACTTCAAAACCGCAGAAGATACAGCAACAGCTGTAGGCGAGATTATCGGCTTCTTCAAAGATGTTGCCGTGGGTACCGGAAAAGGCGTCATGCTGCCGTTTAACATCAAGGGTGCCGCTGGTGAAGCGCTGGCAGAAAGCGGCAAATATCTCGATGGCAAGCTGAACCCCATTACGCAAGAACAGGCGCATGCGCTGGCAACCGTTTACGCAGCCTCCCTCTATAAGGCGAAAGATGCACCCTATGCTCCGTCTGTCAACAAGCCACGCAAGCCTGGCGCCGTCGATCAGGTGGTGGCCTTCACGGAATCCGCAGGCGATCACATTTGGGGCTTCGTCCGCACCGCCTGGGAATTCATCAACAGCGGCATCTCGACCGGCAAATGGGACTGGAAAAAAGCCGCGTCCACCGTTGAGGCCGATCGCGGCAAAACGCTCAGCCGCAAGGAATACCTGAATAAGAACCTTTCGCACGAAACGGAAGAGCAAACACGCGCAAGCGCATCGCAAACACTGTCGTACGTCGAGGAAGTCGCCGGTGCGCCAACCAAAAATCTCTCGGGGCTCATCGGAAAAACCGGCCTATACCTTGATAATAACGGCCAGTTAAACCTGCTCTCCTTCGATGAGAAGGGTGTGCCAAAGCACACACAGCTGAAGGGCACGGATGGCAAATCTGTTTCTGCTGCTGCGAATCAGCCGCATATCCAGAACATCACGCCGGAGAACGATATCCAGCTGGGCGCAGAAGCACTTGCGGCCGTGAATCTGGTACATGGCCTCTCACGTGGGGTGATGAGCAAGCTCGTTGGAAAAGAGAGCATCGCCGCCAAGAATCTTGAGAAGCTGATGAAACCTGTGGTCGAACTGAATGAAGAAGCCGCAAAAGTACGTGCAGGCTATGAGACCAAAGACGTGTTCGGTAAAGTAACCCAGCATAAGCCCAATAAGAAACTTGCGAATAAGCTCGAAAAAGAGGCGGCGGCTGAATACAAAAAAATCGCCACCGAGGTACAGGAGCTTAAGAGTATCCTGCAAACCCGTACTGACCTCTTCGGCAAAACACTGACAAAATTTGCTGATTCAAAGCCCCTGATGAGCCATATCCACCCGAATCTGGGGAAACTTGACCTAATTAACCGTGGGGGCGCCGCAGCTGGTAAGGCTGGTGGCTGGGCAATTGACAAGTCATTAGAAAAACTTGCTTCCGGTAACCTGTATAAAGCCAAGCTAGCCTACGCCTACGATGCGGTACATGGCGGGTTTGCCCTGATTCGCGGTCATACGCATGAAGCGATGGTCGATGCTGGCCATATCGGCGGGGCATGGGCTGCCTCGAAATACGGTGCGCAACTGACGGATAAAATGCTAACCAAATATGCCCTCAAGATGGCACCCGGGAAATCGAAACTGCTGGTTGGCGGCGCGAGCCTGCTCAGCTTCCTTCCTGGCCGCAAACTGGGTGGCGCCGCTGTTGACGCAACCCTGTCTCACCTACCGGGTAGCGAGAATACACAAATCAGCGCCGAGCTGCGCGCAAAGCTGGAAGAAAAGCAAGTGGCGTTTAATACCCGCTATGACAGCCTGCAAGCCATGGGCGTAAAGCCGGAACTGGTACAGACCGAAGACCAGATCTCGGTGCTGCATCACCTGCCAAATGATCCCACCATCCAAGCGCAACTGCTTGCACAGCTGCAAGAGGCCGGGATCATCCCATCCACCCTCTCCGTTGCAAAACAACAGGAAGCGCTGGAAGGCCTGCGGGAGCTGGCACATATCAAAACCGAGGCTGAAACACTCCTGACGCGAGGCCCTCAGGCAACGGCAAGCGATGCTGCGATAGAGATTGCAACGAACATCGCTACCGGCTCGAACCCTGCCCTTAATGCTGCGGGCGATGTTATCGGTGCCATCGATGCGGCAGACGATGGCAATACGCGCAACCTGATCCGCTATGGTACCCGCGCCGCGACCGGTGTCGCCGGGAGTGCGGTTACCTTGGGCGCCTTCTCCGCAATCATGGCCGGTGCCGGCACCGGCCTTGCCGCAGGCGCGGTCACCGGGCCGGGCATGATTGTCACCGCACTCGCAGGTGCTGCCGCAGCGGCGGTTGGCTACTACTGTTACGCGGATACCGGCGAAAAAATCGCAGACATGGCGGTTTCTGCCTACGATGCATCGAAGCAGAAGCAACTGCGAAAGACGGCTTTCTCTGGCAAAGATGCTTCGCCAACCGCAAGCCAGCCGGATGCTGCACTCGCTAATGCTGCCGCAAACCAGCACCAGAAAGCACAGAGCGCCTGGGATAAAGCGGCGATGGAAGGCCTGAAAATGTCGGTCGTACAGAAAGTGCAGATGGGAGCGGTGGACTCGACCGGCTCGTCGGTGACGCCAACTGCGCGGACGAACCAGCCAGCCGTACAGCCGATTGCATTCTCCTAGGCCCCACCTCTTTCGCGTGTGTTAATAAGGCGTACGTGGTGCTTGGCAAGCTTGCCCCTGGTGCGGTAGCATCCATCAACTGATGGAGAGACGCATGGCCCACGCTGCAATTCAAGAATCCCCCGAAAAACAATCCGAGTGCGACGCAATGGAAGAAACCTTCACCACGCGCCGCGCAACCAGCGAGCCGCTGGAGGCACTGCTTTACAAGCCCATCCCCGTGCTTGACCATGGCTTTATTCGCGTCATCGATTATATGGGCGATGATGCAGCGATCGTTCAGGCAGCGCGCGTCTCCTACGGCAAGGGTACCAAAAAAGTCAGCGAGGATCGCGGCCTCATCAACTACCTCATGCGCCACTGGCACTCGACACCCTTTGAGATGTGCGAGATTAAATTCCATATCAAGCTGCCAATTTTTGTCGCACGCCAGTGGATCCGCCATCGCACCGCGAACGTGAACGAGTATTCCGCGCGCTACTCGATCCTTGATAAAGAGTTCTACATCCCCACACCGGATCACCTGAACCCACAATCGAAACAAAACAATCAGGGCCGCAGCCCGGATACGCTCTCCGCCGCCGAGTCCGCGCGCGTGCTGGAGATCCTCAAAGGTGATTCTGAGCAAACCTACGCGCATTACGAAGAGCTGATGAACTGCGATGCCGAAGGCAAGCTGATCGACGACAGCAAAACCGGCATCGCCCGTGAGCTGGCACGGATGAACCTGACACTCAACTATTACACCCAGTGGTACTGGAAAATTGACCTGCACAACCTGATGCACTTCCTGATGCTGCGTGCCGACCCGCATGCGCAGTACGAGATCCGCGTCTATGCTGATGCCATGATCGAGATCCTCAAAGCATGGTGCCCATTTGCTTACGATGCCTTCGTCGAGCACCGCCTGCATGGCGCACGCTTCTCGCGCACGGGGCTCGCCGTGCTCAAGCGCATGCTGGCGGGGGAATCGGTCTCTCAGGAAACCAGCGGCCTTACCAAGCGCGAATGGGCAGAGTTCCAGGCATCGCTGGCCGCGTAAGCGCTGACGCTGCTTTTAAGGCATTCCTTCTTTATAGACCCACTATATTCTATGCACTTCCCCGTGTTCTCGCGGGGAACGGA
>JAUIBB010000068.1 GCA_030427685.1 Alphaproteobacteria bacterium | reverse complement strand
CCGAGCTGCGATAGCGGCGATGGTAAGCTGCACATCACCCCTGCGAACATGACCAGCCATTTCCACCGCTCGATTGAAGCGGCGCATAGCCAGCGCATGCTGTCGCGGATTTTTCATGATACTGCGCATTTTACGGTGCACCCGCCCTTGTTCCCGAATGCAATCCTTGGTGATGAAGGGGCTGCCAACCATATGGTCGCCTGTGATCAGCATGGCGAGTCTGGGCTGCATATGTTTGTCTATGGCGAGCAGGAAGGAGTGGGGCTGCGGCCCACACGCTATCCGGCGCGGCAACGGCGGATGGCAAGTGAGGCAATCGCACGGCGGCATGGCATCACGCCAGAGCAGTGCCTTTACTTGCAGCAAGCCCCGGAAGTGATTGATGCAGGGGTTTTCCATAACGATGTGATCGCCATGAACACCACCCGCCGGATGATTGTGCATGCGGAAGCCTTCACCCCGGCAGACCAGCAGCGCCTCCGTGACGTTGCAGCGCAGCGGGAGGGGTTGGTCTACCATGAAGTAACGGCAGAAGAGCTGCCGGTTGCTGAGGCAGTTTCGACGTATTTCTTTAACTCGCAAGTGCTCGATTTGGGCGAGAACCGATTCGCGATTCTTGCGCCACAGGAATCTGAAGCGAGCGAACTGGCGCGCGATGCGATGCTCCGTCTGGAGGCAGAGGGCGTTGTATCGGCTGTTCATTTCCGTAATTTGCGTGAAAGTATGCGTAATGGCGGCGGCCCCGCCTGCTTACGCCTGCGCGTGGTATTGACGCCCGAGGAGGCCGCCGCATTGCACCCTGGCGTCATCCTGACGGAAGCCAAATACACAGCACTAAAACAATGGGTTGAGACGCATTACCGTGACCGACTGAGTCAGGATGACTTCCGTGATCCGAGCTTTGTTGCAGAGCTTGAGGCGGCCTATCTTGCCCTTGAATCTATCTGTGAATTGCCGGGCCTTTACAGCGATTCGCTGGCGGTATCGGCCTGAGGGCGAGCGTTGTCATAAAGCCACAATCCGCGCTTAACGCCTCTAACCAGATTGAATAACAGAAGAAACCGTATCGAAGCCCCCGACAAAGTTGCTAGATTAATCTTCTCGTTACCTATGGTTCACGAATGAAATGACGTTGGCATGTTAGGCATAATCGCAATAGTTGTAATTTTCGGGATGGTTTTCGGCAGCTTCGTCATGGGTGGCGGAAAGTTTGAAATCATTATCCACGCTGCGCCCCACGAGTTTATGTGTATCTTCGGCGCTGCCGCAGGCGCCTTCATGATTGCCAATAAAGGGAATGTCATCAAGGCAACCCTCAAGGATCTCAAAAAAGTTTTCTCAGGCCCTAAGTGGAAAGCGCAGGATTATAAAGACCTGTTGTCGCTGCTGTTTTCGATCCTGAAACTGGTGCGCACCAAGGGGATGATTGCGCTGGAGCAGCATATCGAAAATCCCGAGCAGTCGGCTATTTTCCAGCAGTATCCACGCATCGTCCATGACCATTTCGCGGTTGAATTTATCTGCGATACGCTGCGGATGATGACGATGAGCTTTGAAGACCCGATGCAGGTCGAAGACATGATGAATGGCCAGCTCGAGAAGCACCATCACGAAGCCGCCGCGCCACAGCACGCAGTGCAGAGCATGGCAGACGGTATTCCGGCACTCGGGATTGTCGCTGCGGTGCTGGGTGTAATCAAAACCATGGCGAGCATCAGTGAGCCGGTGGAAGTGCTGGGGGCAATGATCGGCGGTGCGCTGGTTGGAACCTTCCTTGGCGTTTTTATCGCGTATGGGTTTATCGGCCCGATGGCCTCGAAGTTGGGGCAGGTGTACGATCAGGATCACCAGTTTTATACGATTATTCGCGTGGTGCTGATTGCGCATCTGCAGGGTAATGCGCCGCAGGTATCGGTTGAGATTGGCCGTGGCAGCGTCCCTACCATTTACCAGCCGAGCTTCCAGGAGATGGAGCAGTTGCTGCAGAACCTGCCAGCGGTTGCGTAGCCCATGGCTGAGAAAAACAGTAAGGACGACAAACGCCCCATTATCAAGAAGGTCAAGAAAGTGGCCGGCCATGGCCACCATGGTGGCGCATGGAAAGTTGCCTATGCTGACTTTGTAACGGCAATGATGGCCTTCTTCCTGCTGCTTTGGTTGCTCTCGACGTCATCGAAGGCGACGCTGGAAGGACTGGCCGAGTTTTTTACCCCGACGGAGGGAATCAAGGACAGTCAGGGCATTGGCTTCAAAGGTGGGCTGGCTGAGAGCGAGGATGGTGCATTGCGCGCGAACCTGAGCAATCCGGGCCTTGTTGCCGGGCACAGTATGCAGGGGCAGGTGCCGGATGACCCGAACCTGCCAAAAATTGACGCAGAGCAGGAAGCAAATATCCTGAAAAAGGGAGCGAACGAGGTCGAGAAGAAATTCTCGCAGGATGCTTCGCTTCAGGAATATAAAGACAATGTCAATGTGCGGCAAACCTCGGAAGGGTTGCAGATTGATATTATGGATTCCGATAAATATGGCATTTTTGAGCGCGGCTCCTCGCGTCTGACACTACAAGGCCGAACCATTGTTGAGGCAATGGTGCCAATCCTGCGGAAAATGCCGAATTTTATTTCCGTGGCCGGGCATACGGATGCTTCACCTACCGAAGCCGGTCAAGCCAGCTATACGAACTGGGAGCTCTCGGCAGATCGCGCGCAGGCCGTGCGGCGTTTCCTTGTGTCTGCGGGGATGGAGCGCGAACGCACGAAGAAGGTCATCGGGTTTGCTGACCGGGATCTCTATGTGCCGAAAGAACCGCGTAGCCCAAAAAATCGTCGTATTGCACTGACCTTGCTGAAAGGTTCGCACCTGCTGATTCCGGATGTGGCCCTGTCGAAGGAAGAGGCCGCCGCACCAGCACCCGCAATGCCAACGACGTCTACGCCAGAAGCGGAACCTACAGCAGAGGCCGCTCCGGCGCCTGAGGCTGGGGTGCATCCTGAGGCCACAGGGCATGAAGATGCTCCCGCAGCATCTCCAGCCGCTGCGACAGCAGCGCCGGCAGTAGAAGCCCCTAATAAGGAAGCGCCAGCAGCACCCGCTCCGGCGGAGGCGGCGCATCCAGAGGCGGCGCATCCAGAGGCATCGCCAGCCACTACGGAGGCACCGGCAGCGGCATCTGCTCACTGATAGTGCTAGCCTCCGTGCAAATAATCTTATGGCGAGGGTGATGCATCATTGATGCAGCAAACTTATTTCGGATTCGATACAAATCCCGGTGCCGGAGGGGGTAGGTATGCCCCACGATCATACAAATCGCTGGTTGCTTCGCCCTGAATACAGCGGATGGGGAGAATAAACTGGAGTGCATTACGCTCGATGGCCTGTTCGCCATAAGCACCGCTGCTTTGCGACTCGTAGAATGGGATGCGGTTGGCATGCAGGAAGTCCTGCAATGCATGGAGGGTAATAGCAACATCGGCCTGACGCACGAGCTTAGGCTTGGCGTTGCTGTTTTTCTCGACCCAGAAGGTTTGTGAGACGCCAGAGATCACAGCGATAACATTCCCCGCGCGATCCAGCACGGGCCCTCCGGAATTGCCATGCTCGGCCACGCTGGCGAGCTGGATCAGCATCTGCTGGCCCTCGGGCCCCTGAAGGCTGGTGACGGTGGTTTTTTTCGTGGAACTATGCCCCTCAACCCCGGCTTGCCCGGGGAAGCCGATGACAGTAACGGGCTCGCCAATGGTTAATCCGTCGATGTTCCAGCGCAGTGGCGCGGTGCGTGTTCCGCCCATTTCGCTGAGCTGCAGTACGGCGAGATCGTGCTCGGCATCGGTCGCTACCAGCGTGGCTGATTTCTCGCCTTCCGGTGTTTTGACCGTAATCTGCCGGCACTGGCGCACGACATGGTTGTTGGTTACCAGATTGCCTTCCGGGTTGATAACAAACCCCGTGCCAGCCGATACTTGCAGCATTCGTGGCTGTGGCTGCGCATGCGCAGAGGCGCAGAGTGCAATAACGCACAGAATCGCAGCGGGGAGCAGGGGGCGGGTGAATAAATTAGCGGGCATTGCTTTCCTTTTTGATGGGAGTATCCGGTTGCTGGGAGCCTGTTTTTTTAAGATGTGGCAAGGGAGATGGGAGAGATTCCTCGGGGTTGATGTAGGTTATCGGCCATGTTGGGATTCTGCTCCGCATGGGCGTAATCATAGGTCTTGCGATCTACGATGTGGTGGCAATCATCCACAAAGTGGGTTTTATCATGATAGTAATCCGCCACATTCCGCAGAAGCTTCCACTGGGACCCTAATTCGGAACAGAGGAATCTTACATCGGGTTGTGCGCCGCGCGGTAACTCCATGGCCTGCATCAGCAGGCTTGTTATCTCGCGCTCACGCTCGGCTACTTCAGCGCGCATCTCCGGCGTGATGGTCACGGGAAAGTCCTAGTCTACCAGTTCATTTGGTGTGGTGCGTGACTTGGATTTCGGCTTGTTCGGTGAATAGCTGAAGGTCAACGCATCTGCTTTGACGTTAATGGTGACGTTTCCACCTTTGCTCAGCTTGCCAAACAGCACTTCCTCGGCCAACGGCTTTTTGATGTTGTTGGCAATGAGGCGTGCCAGTGGACGGGCGCCCATGGCTTTGTCGTAGCCATGCACGGCCAACCAGTCTTGCGCTGCATCGGTGAGGGCAATAGTGACATTGCGCTCGGACAGCTGCGATTCGAGGCGGTAGATGAACTTCTGCACCACATGCTTGACCACCTCTTTGTCGAGATGGTTGAAGCCGATGATGGCATCGAGGCGGTTACGGAATTCCGGCGTGAACAGCTTGTTGGTTGCGTCTTTCTCTTCACCCGCACGGGTCTCGCGATTGAAGCCAATCGGCGCACGTGCCGCATCTGCCGAACCGATATTGGAGGTCATGATGATGATCGTATTGCGGAAATTCACCTGCTTGCCGTTCTGGTCGGTCAGGCGGCCATAATCCATGACTTGCAACAGGATATTGAAGACATCCGGATGCGCCTTTTCGATCTCGTCGAGCAGCACCACGGAGTAGGGGGTTTTGTCGACCGCATCGGTGAGCTGGCCACCCTGATCGAAGCCGACATAGCCCGGAGGCGCACCAATCAGGCCGCTGACCGAGTGTTTCTCCATATATTCGGACATATCGAAACGCACCAGCTCCATGCCAAGGGATTTGGCAAGCTGCATGGCAACCTCGGTTTTACCGACACCGGTCGGGCCGGTGAAGAGGTAGCTGCCCATGGGCTTGGTTTCCTCGCGCAGACCGGCGCGTGCCATTTTGACAGCGGCGGAGAGTTCTTCGACGGCTTTGTCTTGCCCGAAGACGGTGAGCTTGAGGTTTTTCTCGAGGTTGCGCAGCACTTCCGCATCGTTGGAGGACACGGTTTTTGCAGGCATCCGCGCCATTTTAGAGATGACGTCTTCGATCTCTTTTACGGAGATGGTTTTCTTGCGCTTGCTCTCCGGCAACAGCATTTGCGCGGCACCGGCCTCGTCGATCACGTCGATGGCTTTGTCCGGCAGTTTGCGGTCATGGATATAGCGTATGGAAAGCTCAACCGCCGCCTCAATCGCCGCAGGCTGGTAGCGCACATGGTGGTGCTCCTCGTAATACGGCTTGAGGCCACGCAGGATTTTGATGGTATCGGCGCTGGTTGGCTCGAACACATCGATTTTCTGGAAGCGGCGTGCCAGCGCACGGTCTTTCTCGATCGTCGTGTTGTATTCTTTGAAGGTGGTCGACCCCATGCAGCGCAGGGTGCCGCGTGCAAGGGCGGGTTTGAGCAGGTTGCACGCATCCAGCGCGCCGCCAGAGGTGCTGCCAGCCCCCATGATGGTGTGGATTTCATCAATGAAGAGAATTGCGCCGGGAAGTTTTTCAATAGACTTGATGACGGCTTTCATCCGCTCTTCAAAGTCACCACGGTAGCGGGTGCCAGCGAGCAGGGCGCCCAGATCCAGTGAGAAAATCACGGCATTGCGGAGCACCTGCGGCACTTCGCCACGGGTGATGCGCAGCGCGAGCCCTTCCGCAATCGCGGTTTTGCCCACGCCTGCCTCGCCCACGAAGAGCGGGTTGTTTTTGGTGCGGCGGCAGAGAATCTGCACGGTACGCTCGATCTCGCCTTCGCGGCCAATGAGGATATCGGTTTTGCCACTCTGGGCTTTTTTGTTGAGATCCACGCAGTACAGGTGCAGCGGATCTTTGCTTTCTTTCTCTTCCTGCGCGGCGCGCTCTTTATGGGCCGTGTAGCGGATGGAACCGTCGTCCATCTCTTGTTCGGTATGATCCTGTGGCGGTAGTGCGAGATGGGTCAGGTCCCCAAATTTCACGATACCGTGCGAGATGTAATTCACGATATCCAGACGGCTGACATCCTGCTCAGCAAGGAAGTAAACGGCGTGTGACTCGCGCTCGGAGAACATGGCAACGAGGACGTTGGCACCACTGACCTCGTGTTTTCCTGCGGATTGGACATGGATAGCTGCACGGTGAATAACACGCTGAAACCCAGCGGTTGGGCGTGCTTCATCGACATGATCGACCACCAGGCTGGCAAATTCCTGATCCATGAAGGTAACCAGCGAGCGCTTCAGCTCGCCCACATCTACCCCAACCCCCCGAAGTACGGGTGCGGCATCGGTGTCCTCGGTCAAGGCGAGCAGTAGATGCTCCAGCGTCGCGTATTCGTGGCGTTGTTTTTTTGCAAGCTCCAGCGCGGCGCGGAGGGTGATTTCAAGGTTGTGCGAGATCATAGTCGTTCCTTTAGGTGCCTAGTGATGGGTGCCTAGCGCCCCTTAATATAGTGCGGTATGTTGCACATATTCAGGAGGTGCTATTCACTTTCTAGAGTGCACTGCAGCGGGTAGTCGTTGATCCGTGCGTATTCGGTGACCATGTCCGCCTTGGTTTCCGCGACATCGCGGGTGAAAATCCCCGCAATCCCCGCGCCCTTTTGATGAACCTCCAGCATGACCTGGAGTGCGTCCTGGTGAGTTTTCCGGAAAATCTGCTCCAGCACCATCACCACAAAGTCCATCGGCGTATAGTCGTCGTTTAGCAGGATCACCTTGTACATCGGCGGTCGCTTGGTTTGTACCTTGGGTTCCGCCAGCATTACATCGCCGTGTTCCCCAGGGTTTTCCTCACTTCCGCCGCGCTTCGGCGCACCCATAAGAATATGTCCGTCTTGGGCTCTCAGCCTGTCGATGTTCATGTCCCTACACTTGAAGTTTGCCATAGAATTCCTAATCTTTCGTTAAGAGCCACGCCCTTTTGCGCATTATCTTGGGGATAATATAGGGAAGGGGGAGGGTGGCGTCGAGGGTTGTGTTTCCGCACGAGTGCAGAGGCGGGGATGGATTTGTCCAGATCCGCCGCAATGCCCCGGTGGAAGCGGAATGCCCCGTTGGACATGGATTGTCATCGAAGGTTCACATAAGGAGAGGCAAAAACATGCTACTATTGGCCTGTTTTATTGTGAATCCCTGAAGTTCTGAGAAATTAGAGCCTTCTGGGTTTCGCATAAAATGCCCTTACAGAGCACTTTCTGTAAGGGGATTATTTTTTTACGTTTAAATAACTCAGGTATGAAAAAAACGATGATGGTACTGAAAGGTATCAAGGAGGCTTGGGGGACAGGAATGGTCGTGGCCACGATTATTGCTCTCACCATAGCGGGGGTCGTTATGGCGCTTTGCCTAGGCCTCGTTATGGAGAGTCTAGGGTTGGCGCCTTGGCTCAATTCCTGCTGTTAGAATGAGTTTTTTCTAACAGCCGCAATTCATAATCCCCTTGCCGTGATTGGCGGGGGATTCTTTTTACCTCTATTTCCAGATAGGTTTGCCGAGATCGATATCAGCTTTATCGGTGAGTGCGCCGGTGGTGGCGCCAATACCTGCGCCAATCGCAGCACCTGTCGTTGGCGCACCCATGGTCGAGCCAATGACGGCGCCAGCGCCAGCGCCAATCAGGCCGCCCGATGCTGCGCGGTCTTCTTTCGTGTTGCCACAAGCAGCGAGTAGGGGAAGGCATAGCATCGTTAAAAGGGTGGTGGTTTTCATAAAAACTCCGGAACGGGGTGAAAAAAGAAGACGCAAAATGCGAATCGACCTGTGTATAGCAGAAATATGCAAAACTGTCGATTCTTTAAAACCCGCAGTTTTCCTCGAAAAAATAGCAAAATTTTGCGGCCCGAAAAAAATGTGAACAATTTTCATTTTCTTGCTTGACGATCGGAGCAATGTGCTATTATAACGCCCATCCCTTCTGAGGGGAACAACTTCTCAGAAAGCGGATGCGAAAGCCCTCGAAGCCGATACGGCAGACAGACCAGCCTCGCTGTTGAATGAATTGTGAATAGGTATCTACAACGCGCTTTATGTAGCGTCGTTCTGAGCCAAAGTGATCTCATTGTCTAACCGAGCATCACAACAGAGCGACAAGTCATTCAGTTGGCAGCCATAAAGACGTTGATGCTGATTTTATATTAGTTCGTACCAGCATGGCAGAATAAGTAACGGCACTACGCCCCCTTGTTCTGATATAGATGGAGAAGCAAACGTCGGGTAACCGCAAAGTTGCAACTCGCTATGTCATTAAAGAACCGGTAGGGTTTTAATGTCTGTTTTGTTCTGTGCGTGAGGTGCATCATTATAAATCAATCAAGCGCTAAAATACTAAATTTTCCTACGTTTTAGAACGTAGGTGATATTTAAGTAGATCATAGATCTAGATAAATAGAGAAGGGCATATGGTGAATGCCTTGGCGGTAAGAGGCGATGAAGGACGTGTTACACTGCGATAAGCTTCGGGGAGTTGTGAAAAAACTTTGATCCGGAGATTTCCGAATGGGGAAACCCACCTTTTGAGTTCAGTACACAGTGTTCAGCTTGCTGAATGCTGGATTCTGAACTCATACAAAAGGTATAATACTCTGAATACATAGGGGTATTAAGCGAACCCGGTGAATTGAAATATCTAAGTAGCCGGAGGAAAGGACATCAATTGAGACTCCGTTAGTAGTGACGAGCGAACGCGGACCAGGCCAGTAGTAAATGTGAAATAAGTGGAACGCTCTGGAAAGTGCGGCCATAGAAGGGTGATAGCCCCGTACACGTAATATAGCATTTATTCTTGAGTAGGGCGGGACACGTGAAATCCTGTCTGAACATGGGTCGACCACGATCCAAGCCTAAGTACTCCTTACCGACCGATAGTGTACCAGTACAGTGATGGAAAGGTGAAAAGCACCCCGACGAGGGGAGTGAAATAGTTCCTGAAACCGTATGCCTACAAGCAGTCGAAGGGGATTTAGTCCCTGACGGCGTACCTCTTGTATAATGGACGAGCGACTTAGTGTGTGCAGCAAGCTTAAGCCGATAGGTGTAGGCGTAGCGAAAGCAAGTCTGAATAGGGCGACAAGTTGCACGTATTAGACCCGAAACGAGGTGATCTAGCCATGGCCAGGTTGAAGGTTGGGTAACACCAGCTGGAGGACCGAACACACTCCTGTTGAAAAAGTAGGTGATGAGCTGTGGTTAGGGGTGAAAGGCCAATCAAACTTCGTTATAGCTGGTTCTCCGCGAAAACTATTTAGGTAGTGCCTTGGATGAATACCATGGGGGGTAGAGCACTGGATGGACTAGGGGGGCCCAAAGCC
>JAUIBB010000067.1 GCA_030427685.1 Alphaproteobacteria bacterium | reverse complement strand
AACCTTGGGTGTGCCAGAATACACCCAGCTTTCCCTTCAGTTCTTCAATGTTGCGAGCCTGTGCCACCACCTTATTCACGCCGATATATTGGTGGTTTTTGGCCATGATTTTGACCACATCGCCGCCTTCGCCATCAAACAGCAGGAAGTTCTCGAACAAATCTAGCAGCCGTGCGCGGTCGCATGTGCCACGCAGCATGGTGTCTAAGCTCACCACGCCTTCTTCCTCTTCCTCGATACGCTTCCAGTCGAGGAAAAACTTATAAGGGCTGGTGACGGTTCCCAGCTTGGCATCCGTGCCATTGCTTAGGATGATAAAGCCGTTGGAGTGGAAAATGGCCGGGATGGTGTCTTTATAATCGCGCAGATTGTCGTTATAGGCAGCCGCAAGGTCGGTGTGGTGCGCTTTCAGTTCAAAGAACACCAGCGGAATGCCATTCACAAACCCCACCACATCCGGGCGGCGGTTGTAGAGATCGCCCACCACCTCAAATTGGCGCACGGCGAGGAATTCATTCTCCATCGGCTTCTCAAAATCAAACACGCGCAGACGCTTGGATTCCATCTCGCCCTTAGCGTTGCGGAACGTCACCTGCACGCCTTTGGTGAGCAGCGCGTGCTTTTCCTTATTGATCTGCCCAAGGGTTTTATCGGCTGCTTTTTCGGTGATCTGGTCGATAGCGTGGGTATAGGCCACATCTGGCAGGTTAGGATTCAGCTTCGTGAGCGCAGCGCGGAGGTGGCGCTTCAAAATCACTTCCGATTTATTCGCACGCCCCAGCAGCCCATCATCACCGAAGGTTTCTTTTTTCCACGCATAGGCAACTTTCCAGCCCAAGGCCTCCAGCACTTCCTGCGTTGCAGCTTCTACCAGCCCATCTTCGGAGTATTCGTAACTCATGCGGCCTCCATCATTTTTGCTACAGCTAGTCTTTCACGGGTTTTACCCGCTGCCTCAGCCACGCTGTTGCACGTTAAAAGCAAATCGAGGAAGCACCACTTTCTGCCGTTTCTAAAAAACTGAGGGTAATTCCCGTCAGAGTCATTGGTTGGCGTATGTTTCTGAGGCTTAATTGCCGCGCCAAGCGTGTAGAGATAATGAGGCGCACCCGTTGGGCTGACTTCTGGCACAGGAAAATGCGGATAGTAATTTTCGATCACCGTGTATGATTCTATGTGATGAATAGATTGCAACGCCCCACGATAACGGAATGCGATGTAGTTTGGTGGCTCAACAGGCCAGCCACCCTTGTTTCCACCGACGGGGTGAAAATATTTTCCAAACTTCTCGACCGCATCAATGAAGGTGACTTCTGAATCGCTAAAGGTTCCGCTGCTTAATGAAACCACATAGACCATGTTGGAATTTTGGTTTTGCATAGTGGTTACTTTGTCCAAATAGTAAATCAGCTGCTTAAGCAGCCGTTTTTCCTCATGGCTTGCCTGTGCCATTGAATGTAGCGCCATATTTTGGAACCGACGCCAAGAAATGGGCTTTAAGGGAATGTCTTTAACATTAGCTGGCAGATGGAGCGTCAGCCACGTTTCATCCCGATCAGATTCCGCCAACACCACCAATAATGGTTTAGCTTTCGCATCAGAACTGGTCAAAAGGCGGTCTGCATATTTCTCCATCTGCTCTTTGCCGGGAACGTTAAAGCCACGCTTGGCCTCGATAATGATGTGATGCTTTCCGGGATCAATGATTTCAATATCGGTGAACCCCTTTTCTTGCGCGTGATCTTGCAAGCGAATGTGCATGGCATCGGTAAACCCACCCTCAATCTCCAGCAGTTCTGCCAACGCACGGCAAAAGGAATCGCTCTTGGCCAAAGCCCAGCCGAGGCTGTAGGTCATGGCGTTTTCATTGTTTCCGAGTAATTCGAAAACAGTGTCCACCTTCTGGCCATGCACCATCAGCTGTGTCATGCAGCCTCCTTGAGCAGCCCAGCGGGGTCATAGCTTTCCACGTCGATCACGCTAGTCATCAGGCGCGGCAGCAAAATGTTGCGTGCTTCGCGTAGGCGAGCATTTTGTTTAGTAAGGTTAGTCATCTCAGAAATAATCGGAGAGCAGTATTTATCAAAATCAGAGATTAGATTCTCAGACGGCCAAACGATTTTTAGCTTCTTGAATTTTGATTTTGATATTTCAGGAAATGTTGCGCCTGAGGCATGCCCTAAAAACTCATCAACCCGACATTTGAAATTGAACAAAAGATAATACTTATGAGTAGGTTTGAGTGGGGTAACATTTATAAAGCCTTGGTTGGTGCTGTACTCCGCATCAATCAAACCAAAAAGGCCAATAGTTGCACGGCTAGTCATCATGAACGTATGCGCACCCATGATTTTGGCTGAACTTTTCTTAAGACCAAGCTCCGTAATTTTATTGGAGCTATCCAGTAGGCACAGGGAACTGGATTTAGTTAAATCAGTTGGGGAAAACCATTTTATGTTTCCGCCTTCCCAATATTCAGATACTTCTCTTGAAGGTGTTCCGCCGCCACTTACCTCGCAGCAGTCACCATTTTCTTTTTTCGTCCACCCTTCCGGCAGGGCGGTTTCGGGATTGATGAGGCTGGATTCATGGCCGGGAAAGCGCATGCGCACAAACCACTCTTCATAGGTGATCTGCGCCATTTCTTCGAGCAGCTTAATCCGCTTCAGGTTATTCTCGATCAAATCATCATACGTCGCTAACAGTGCGCCGATTTTCTGCTGGATGGATAGCGAGGGAATAGAGATTGGCAGTTGACGAATTTCTTTAACATTCAAATGAGGAACTGTAGCGCCGCCGCCTCTAGCATGCATCGAATGTTGTATTGGAGGGCTAAGTAGCAAATAGCATAGGAAATGCGGATCAACGATGTTTGAGTTAGGACGCAACAAAACCGTTCGCTGTCCAAGGCAAAGCTTTGTATCAGCCGGAACTATAGCCACGTTACCCAGCGGTGCTTCTCTAGCAAAGATTAAGTCTCCAGCTTGAGGAACCTCACGCTTAGTCCACTCATTCCAAGTTTCTTCAGAAACACGATTTACACCTTCTAGAAGTAATCGTCCTCGACCAATATTGGGCGTTCGTATGCTTGGGTATCCATGTTCTTGAGTTGGAGCAGTCTTGTGTTCGCAGTCCACAATTTTCGAGCAAACTGACTCTAGTGTAACTTGCTTCCATCCCTTCATCATGCCGCCCCCTTTAGGATTTGCTGCATCAGGGTGGTGGCCTCGCTATTCAGCGTAGCAAGCTCGCTGTGAATTTCGCCAAGTCGTGCGGTGTAATCAAACCCTTCATCCAGTTCGAGGGAATAGCCCACATACCGCCCCGGTGTGAGGCTCCAATCGTTTTCCTCCACTTCGGTCAGATCGACGATTTTGCACAGGCCTTCGGCATCGGCATAGGTGCCGCTAGGGAAATGCTCTTTGAGCCACGGGTTGCTGGCGAAGGTTTTGTTCACATCCTCGCCGCGATAGGCCTTCACAATCGCAGTCAGGCCTTCCATTTGCTCCGGTGAGAAATCGCGCAGCGTGGTGTTGATCTGGCGGAAGGTGTTCCGCGCATCAATCATCAGGATTTTGCGTTTGTTCTCTGGCCGCTTGCCGCGATCAAGGAACCACAGGTGGCATGGCAGCGAGCGGGTATAGAAGAAATTATTGCCCACTGCCACGATGCAATCCACCGCGCCGGTTTCAATTAATCGTTGGCGAATCAATTTTTCACTCGCGCCTGCATCGGTGGCGGAGGATGCCATAACGAACCCAGCACGGCCTTTTTCATTCAGGTAATGGTAGAAATACTGAATCCACAAATAGTTGCCGTTATCGGCTTTCGGCAGCCCCACATCGCTAAACAGGCGCTTGTCGGTTTTCACGAAGTCTTTGTTCTTATCTACCTTGTTGACGTTGAAAGGCGGATTGGCCATCACGAAATCGCATTTGCCTGCGAGGTCGTGCGGGTCGGAATAGAAGCTGTTGCTCTCGATGATTTTTCCCTCGATGCCGTGAATGGCAAGGTTCATCTTGGCAAGGCGGGTGTTGTTGGATTTTAGCTCGGTGCCATAGACTTTGATAGCTTCGTTCACGGCGCGTTTGCTGTGGTCTTCCACGAAATGGCCGGTCTGGACGAACATGCCGCCGGAACCGCAGGCGGGGTCGTGGATAATGCCGTGGTCTGGCTCGATGAAATTAACGATCAGTTGCACGAGTGATGGCGGGGTGAAGAACTCGCCGCCTTCCTGCGCGCCTGCGCCGCTCATGGAGAATTTCATCAGGAAGAATTCATAAATCCGCCCGAACACATCACCTTTCAGCTTTTTGACTGAGTCCTTGTTGAATACGCGGATCAGCTCGCGCAGCAGGTCTGCATCCAACTCCTGATAATTTTTTGGCAGAATCCCGGCAAGGTCGGGATAGCTGGCCTCAATCAGGCGCATGGCCTCGTTCACAGCCTCGTTGATGTCTTCGCCTTCGGGCAGGTTAGCCAGATAGCCATATTGCGATTTTTCCGGCAGCATCATCGCACCGGCAGCGAGGAAATCAGCTTGGGTGGCAGCACGCTTGCCACGCGGTCCATCTGGCATGGATGCCTCAATGGCGACCTTGGCTTCATCGTAGCGATTTTGCGCGTAGCGCAGCAGGATCAAACCCAGCACAGGGTCTTTGTATTCGGCAGCGGTTAGCTTGGAATTAGCACGCAAACCATCCGCCGCGCCCCATAACTCTGTTTCCAGCTGTTTGATTTGTTCGTTGTTCATGCGCCGCGTCCCCGTTTCTTGATATTAGCAAAATACAGGAATATTCGCTTTCGGCAACGACTTAGGGGGTAATGTGGTTAGCGGGATGCTATGAGCTAAATTTTAATTCCTCAGTGGGTTGTAAGATTATTTCCTGCTGCTTGACCTCAAATTTTCCCAGCCGTTGCGGCAGCAGCTCTCTTCCTGCGCTTCTGGGCGAGGTTGTCCAATGGCTTGAGGGTATATGTCAGCTTCGCGTTATCTAAGTCGGAGTCGGCTCGCAGGACGATCCGGCTAACACCGTTATCCCATGTGGCAGATTGCCAGAGGTAGGCGGTGCTGGCGTCGAGTTGGTGGCCTTCTTTATTCACTGGGCGCTGCTTAAGGCCTGCCGCGAGGATGCTGCTCACGTTGCTGAATCCATAGCGGGGTGGCTGGCTGAAAATCTTGTAGAGGTAGTATTCGCCCTCGCCATTGGGCTGGATGAAGTAAAACTTTGTGGGGAGCATCCAAGCTTCGGCCAGGTACATACGCGCCGGATGTTGCATGTAATCTATGCCAGCGAAGTGCATGCATTTGATCACGCCAGGGGCCATGTCGTCATAGCCCATCGTCAAATCGATGAACTGGGTGCCATGGGATTTCTCGTCGC
The DNA here is from genome assembly GCA_030427685.1 of Alphaproteobacteria bacterium. Lineage (GTDB taxonomy): Bacteria > Pseudomonadota > Alphaproteobacteria > Rickettsiales > UBA3002 > QFOX01. Next base: position 4,315 of record JAUIBB010000067.1, on the reverse strand, counting down.
CCACGCACACTTGGTAGATATTTGCTGCGGGGATTTTTAGTCTACCCGCCCCATCTTCATCATCGGGGAAGGGCGTTACCATGAAATCGGTAAAAGTCATCCCCAACCGAAAATTTCGTCGTGCGTAGGCTTTATTCCAGCCAGCTTTCGAAAAATTCTCGTGCGCGTCCGTATAGGCCGCAGGCATGGATAGTATAATCGGCTGTTGCTTTTGAATCAGAGCCTCGGGGTTATGCGTGTTGCATCCGGTCACAACTAGGGCCGCGACCAATATTTTCAGAGAAGTTTTCATGGCCTGCCTCACTTCCCGATGAAGCTGCTGTCGACGTAGTATTCTTTCAAGTCGCCCCTACGGCGCACCTTGCTGGTCATCAGGCCGAATTTCGTAATGATGACCGGTTCATTCGTATCAAATAGGGTACATACCCCAGTGGACACGCCCAGTCCTAGGAACTGGGTGAATGCTTTGCGGTCGTTCTGAACCATATACTCGGTCGTTTTATCGAAGTCGGCTTTGTGGATGCAGCCGTAGTTGTTGGAACCTTTCATATAGGCATCCTGCGCATAGGCTGAGTTGGCGAACAATCCGACTATAATGGCGGTTAGAAAATATGATTTCATGACTTACTCCCAAGAGGTTAATAAAAACGGTCACCAGATTGCTCTGGTGACCGGGGATAGTAAGTCGCCGTTAAACGACCGCGACGGCCTTTAGCCGCGAAGCTTGGACATACGCCGCCGCTCCCCGGCCAAATGGTCGAGAAGCGACGTGATGACGGACACGTCACCGTTAACGGCGGGATTACTAGCCCCGGCGATCCTATTGAATCACAAGCGAACCTTAGCTTGCGTGCCCAGATAAGCAAGTAGTTACTGCGCCGTGGCAGCAGATAAGCCAGCAAGGGCGCAGCGTTGGCCGTAAAATGCCGGAATTGGGCTGGAACCATCCCCACCGTAGCCGGTATGGCGGCCCGTTCGGGCCGCCATACCGTGCGCTACATTTGCGGGAACATATGGTAGAAGGAACGCATTAAGTAGATCAGGTTCTTAGTCGCAGCTGATTTACCACTAGCCGAACTCTGGACGAGTTGTTGGATCCATGCCTCCTTCATGGTCATGGTTACCTTCTTGCCGTCCTTGGTAGTAATGGTCACCATCTCGTTAAGCTTCGCCTCCAGCACCTCGTAAATCAGTTTCTTGGGTGGCCGGCCCTTCGGATTGCCCGATTGCCCCTTTTTGAATTGCTTATCCTTCGGCGGCTTTTTGTAGCCGACGTCGTAGTCTTCGTTGTCATCATCGGAATTATACATAGGTTACTCCTTCTCTGCGTTGCGTGAGGTGGCCAGCTCGTCAAATGTCAGGCCGGTTGCCGGGTGAAGCGCTGACTCACCGGTAACCCGCTGCCACCGGCGAATGGCGATATCGATGTATTTGGGTTCCAGTTCGATGGCGCGGGCGTGCCGGCCGGTACGTTCGGCGGCCAGAAGAATCGTGCCACTGCCCGCAAACGGGTCGAGGACGATTCCGCCACGTTTGCTGCAGTCGCGGATGGCATCCGCGATCATGCTGACGGGTTTCACGGTCGGGTGGAGCTTCAGCAACTCGCTCCCTTTCCCCTTGAAGGTATTCACGCCGGGATAGTTCCAGACATTTGTCCGGTAGCGGCCGTTTTGCCCCAGCCCGAAATTGTTGATATGCGCGGCCGTGCCCTTCTTGAACACGTAGACCAGCTCATGCTGGGAACGGTAGAAATTACCCATGCCGCCATTATCTTTGGCCCAGACGCATAGCTGCTTCAAAGGCCCGAAAATTGGTTCGGCGGCACCAAGGATTTCGCACTGATGACGCCAGTCCATGAAACTGTAGACGATGGCGCCGTCCTGCGAATACTCGTGTATCAGCGCAAAAGCCGTCGAAAGAAAGTCGGTGAATTCCCCCGGGCTCATTTCACCCGCGGCCATGGCAAATTCGTTATGTTGGACGGTACCATTGCCGGTGACGTGGCCGTTGATCTTCACGTTATAGGGCGGATCCGTAATCACCATCTGCGCTTCCGCGCCGTTCATCAATAGCGCGTAGCTCTCGTTGCTGAGGCAAGAGCCGCAGTACAACTTATGCTTACCTAGATGGAAGAGGTCGCCTAGGCAGGAGACGACCTGCGGTGAAACGTCTTCCGGCTGAAGATCATCCGGATCGTCTTCCTGCGGTGAAACGCAGTCGACCATGATGTCGAACTCAGCGGTGCTGAAGCCGGTTAGCTCGATGTCGAAATCGTCGATAACCAGTTGGTCCAGCTCAATGCGCAACTGGTCGGTGTCCCAGGTTGACATCAGCGAGGTTTTATTATCCGCCAGCACATAGGCACGTTGCTGTGCTTTGGTCAGTCCTTCGATCACCCGCGTCGGAACGGTAGCCAGGCCCAGGCGCTTCGCGGCCTCAAGACGACCGTGTCCGGCCAGGACCATGCCTTCTTCGTTGGTGGTGATGACGGTGTTGAACCCGAACTCGCGGATGGAGGCCATCAGCGCGGCGAGCTGTTTCTCGTCATGCTTACGGGCATTACCAGGGTAAGGTTTCAACTCTTCCGGCGGACGATGTAATAGCGACTGCTCGGGTTTCAGATCAGTAACGTTGGTAGTATCTTTAGATATAGCCATGGGGCTGCTCCTGAAAAAAAATGTGAAGCGCGCAGCGGGAATCGCTGGGCGGTTAATTCAGATTTTTTTGAGAAGCTGCGGCCGTACTTTTAAACGGCACTGTCTCTTACGAGCTGTACTCGAACAAGGTGACGCATCGGTCATAGGCGGATTCGACGTACAGCTTCACAATACATGAAATCGACTGATAAACAAGCTTTTTTTGAAGTGCGTCGAAATTCCCTGTTCCTGAATCTACCATTTGCGTGTGGTAGATTCCGCAGCCAGCCTTCGTCAGCGAGCGGTATTTTTTCGAAAAATCGGCAGGCCGTCAGCCGTAAAACGGCCATTTGGGGGATATTACGTTGCTTTTCGCTCTTTTTCAGCGAGCGCAACGGTCTATTCATTCGACTTCCGCCGCATGGCAAGCATTGCTGGCGGCAGGAGGTGCATATGGATACAAAAGTGACTTCGAAGCTGGCCGCGCTTGAGCTTCTAACGATGGAAGAGCTCAAGCCGATCTGGCGCAAATATTTCGACAACGATCCGGTGCGGTTCCAGCGCGACTACATGGTGCGCCGGATCGCGTATCAGATTCAGGCGCGGGCTTATGGCGGCCTGCCGAAGACCATCCGCAACAAGCTGAAGCGGCTGGCGGAGGAGGGGCAGGAAACGGTGCGCGAGCAGGTACAGGTAGTGCCAGGCACGCGGCTCATGCGTGAATACAAAGGAGAGCGGCTCCATGTCGCGGTGCTGGAGGATGGGTTCGAGTTCAAGGGCAAGCGCTACAAAAGCCTGACAGCGATTGCGACCGAACTGATGGGCAGCCGAACCTCCGGCCCGAAATTCTTTGGTCTGCTACGGAGTGCGGCATGAACACCAAACCTATCCGCTGCGCCATTTACACCCGCAAATCGACCGAGGAGGGGCTGGACAAGGAATTCAACTCGCTGGAAGCCCAACGCGAGGCCTGCGAGTCCTACATCAAAAGCCAGATGCATGAGGGTTGGACGCTGATTCCTACCGCTTATGATGACGGCGGTTACACCGGCGGCAACATGGACCGCCCGGCGCTGCAGGCGCTGATGGCGGATATCAAAGCTGGTAAAGTCGATGTCATCGTCGTCTATAAGGTGGACCGGCTTTCCCGCTCGCTGAACGATTTCGCGCAGATGGTGAACGTGTTCGATGCCCAGCAGGTGTCGTTCGTCTCCATCACCCAGCAGTTCAACACCACCACCTCCATGGGGCGGCTGACGCTGAATATCCTGCTCAGCTTCGCGCAGTTCGAGCGCGAAGTGATCGGCGAGCGGGTTCGGGACAAGGTGGCCGCATCGAAGCAGAAAGGCATGTGGATGGGTGGTCACCCGCCGCTGGGCTACGACATCGAGCACCGCAAACTGGTGGTGAACCCGCAGGAGGCGCTGCTGGTGAACGAGATATTCGAGCACTATCTCGAAATGCAATCAGCTTACAAGCTGGCGGAATTTCTCAACGCGCGCGGCGATCGCAATAAACGCTGGGTCAATCGCCATGGGGTGGAAAGTGGTGGCCAGCCTTTCCTCTATCAGGCGCTTTATAAAATTCTCAATAATCAACTCTATATCGGTCGTATTACCCATAAGGATAAAAGCTACGATGGGCAGCACCAGCCCATTATCTCGGTGGAGTTATGGGAT
>JAUIBB010000066.1 GCA_030427685.1 Alphaproteobacteria bacterium | reverse complement strand
CAGAATAACCTGCACTCCCCTGCAAGACAGTCTTGCGCCTTTTTATGGAATCCTCTAGAAACCCTTCATGTGCCGCTTTAGCTCAGTTGGTAGAGCAGTAGTTTTGTAAACTTCAGGTCGGCGGTTCGATTCCGTCAAGCGGCACCATATTACCAACCTGCATGCGCCTATCTTAATGCATTGTTATGGTTCTTATGCTCCCGCCAGACAAAGCCGACAAGCAGCACCATAAAGAACAGCGAGGCACCGAGCGTGCCTAAATTCAGCCCTCCATGGTCGAGAGGCTTCGTAAGAAAATCACCAAAGGTTGCGCCAAACGGTCGGGTCAACACAAAAGCTAACCAAAACAGCACCACCGATGATATTTTAGTTCTATAATGCATCAGGATGAGGGTGCCCAACAAGCTGCTGATAATGGCTGCACCACCGGCGAAGCCGACACCGGCATCATCTGCGAGGAAATCGCCGGCAGCGGTTCCTAGCGTGTTTGCCCACAGAAAAGCACCCCAATAAAAGATCTCGGCTGGTGCCGTCGTAATATACTCTACAGAAAGGGACTTTTCCTTGTAATACCACGCCGCCAATGTAAGCAGCAATCCACCCATCAGAATGATGGAGCCTAACGCATACCCAAGCCCCAGCGTTCGATCCATGAAGTCGGAGAGTGCCGTCCCCACAATGCTTGTTGCGGTAAATACCAACCAATAGACGGCTGGATCATACCTTTTTAGCGATAATTTTACGGCCAGAAATATGCAGAACAGTAGTAAAAAAATAAGGGAGGTGGTGCTATAGCCGAAATCAAATTCCGTCGAAAAGAGATCAGCTCCTGTTTCCCCTAATGTGGTCGCCGCAATTTTGATAATCCAATACGAAAGAATGATCGGAGGAACCCGATTTATACGTGCTAGCGGCATATCAACACAGCCTCCTTTGTCCACCCCTATGGTCTGCCATGACCGGCAGCATTTCCCATACTATACCGAATTGGATGCGATGGGTGCGCGTACGATGCCGCACATTAATCAACGATCTTGATGCCTTTGGGGCGCTTGATCTGGTCTGGCAGGTCATCCGTTGGCAACAGCCGCTGATAGGTGCCCTTGGTTTGCAGCATCACCCGATCGCCTTTGCGGAAAACAACATCCTCCGGGTTCTGATACTGGACAATGGTTTTCGTATCGCCGTGTTCGGTCACCACTACGTAACTATACCCGGTCTGGTTTGCCAGTTGCTGTTCCACAACGGCGCCGGCAACGGCACCAATGATGGCACCACCGAGCGTAGCAGCCACCTGCCCGTTACCATTGCCAACCTGATAGCCGCCGACGGCTCCCGCACCGGCACCGGCCAATGCACCTGTCCCTGTATTACGCCCATGAATATGTACCTTTTTAACCGACACCACTCGGGCGAAATCCACCACCACCGACTGCCCAACCTCGTTGTAATTATACTCATTCTGCCCGGGATTGGGAGCACAGGCAGCCAGTGTGGTGAAACATAGTGCAATGAGTAGCTTTTTCATACGTCTTCCTATTTCAGATCAGATGCGGTTTTTCGGTTCAGGACTTGGATGAGCTGGGCGATGTTGGCACCCACGGTCTGGGTATAGGCATTCATTATCACCTGCTGTTGGACTTTCGGGTCATTCATGAATACCGGCGCTTCACAGGTATACGGTACAACCAGCAAGTCATCATACACCACCTTGCCAGAGCGGGTATCGGTAAGGGTATAGGCAATCGCTGCCCCGGATTCGCACGAGCCAAACAGGCAGCGCGGTACTTTCACTTCTTTGATTTCACCAGTCAGGCGGTAGCGCGCATGGCTGCCCTTAGCCAGATAGCCGCCTTTCTGTAAGGCGCTGTGTAGCGCGGCGCCGAAATTCTGGAAGGTTACCTCACCATAGGCTGTGTTCTCTCCGCCATACGCAAACGTGCCAACGCTGATTTTATGGTTGAGGTAGAAATGCCGGGAGGTCTGCTCATACACGACTTCGGAAGGAAGCATCGAGTTCACGGCAAGCGGCACCGGCTTTGCGCAGGCAGACAGGGCCAGAACTGCCAGCAGACTAAGGAGGGAACGACGCATGGACTGCCCTTTCTACACGCAATTAACATGCAATAGCTGCACTGATCGCTAGCACCGGGTGGGCCGAATATCCAGTGAAATAAGAGGCTCAGTGACCGCTAAGCGAAAGCTCTGGCTCTTTCTCATTTTCACCAAGACGGTCGATTAATGTCTGGCTGGCCTCGTTCATCCCAATGACCTCAACCGGAAGGGAGTGGTGGCGGAACTTTGCGACCACACGATCAAAGGCGTTAATGCCTGTAATGTCCCAGAAATGGGCGTCGTGAACATCCAGAACTACGGCGGCCAATTCCTCGCGGAAATCAAACGCATTGTGGAATGCTTCTGCCGTTGCGAAGAAAATCTCACCCGTCACGCGGTATGTGCGCGTGTTACTCTCTGCTGCCAGTTCAGAAGTGACACCAAAGAAGCGGGATACTTTTTGCGCAAAAAACAGGCCACTCAGTACAACACCGGCCAATACACCTTGCGCCAGATCATGCGTTGCTACCACTACGACCACGGTCACCAGCATTACAATGCTAGAGCTGCGCGGATGGACAATCAGCGTGCCCAGCGACTTCCACTGGAACGTGTTGATTGACACCATCAGCATCACCGCAACCAGTGCGGCCATCGGGATCTGCTGTACCCACGGGCCAAGCACCAGAATCAGGAAGAGTAGAAACACCCCTGCCCAGAGACAGGAAAGGCGGCCACGTCCACCAGACGACACGTTAATCACCGACTGGCCGATCATGGCGCATCCTGCCATCCCACCAAACAGGCCCGAGGTAATATTTGCCAGCCCCTGCCCTGAACATTCGCGGTTTTTGTTTGAGGTGGTGTCGGTCATCTCATCGACGATCGCCGCAGTCATCAGGCTCTCCAACAAGCCCACCATGGCCAACGTCAGCGCATAGGGGGTGATGATACGTAGCGTATCAAGCGTCAACGGCACCTGCGGCAGCGCAAAGAATGGTAGCTCACTTGGCAAGGCGCCCATATCACCCACCGAGTGCAGCTCCAGACCCGTGAACATAGTGAACCCCGTCAGCAGGATAATCGTAATCAGCGGTGATGGCACTGCAGTTGTGAGGCGCGGCAGCAGGTAGATAATCGCCAGCCCGACCGCAACCATGGCATACACCTGCCAACCGTGCCCAATCAGCTCTGGCAACTGCGCCATGAAGATAAGAATCGCCAGCGCGTTGACGAAACCCGTCACCACGGAACGCGAGACAAAGCGCATCAAATCCCCCAACCGCAGGATGCGCGCGATAATCTGGAACACACCGGTTAAGATCGTCGCCGCGAAGAGGTACTCAATGCCGTAGTCCTTCACCAGAGTGACCATCACCAGCGCCGTGGCGCCGGTTGCTGCCGAGATCATTGCAGGCCTGCCTCCGGCGATAGCGGTGACCACTGCGATACAGAAGGACGCATACAGCCCTACCTTGGGATCCACCCCGGCGATAATCGAGAACGCAATCGCCTCGGGGATCAGGGCAAGGGCAACCACCGTACCGGAAAGCATGTCGCGGATAACATTGGGGCACCATTCGGCGCGGAGTTTGGCTAAATTCATTCTAACTACCACCTTATGAAAGTGCGGTAGTAAATCAGCCGTCAGGGGGATGCAATGCTAAATGCCGCATACCGGCATTGGCAGCAACGATTACCGATAATCATAGGGGCGGCGCGGCAAATTTGGTGCCGTCGAGACCGTCGTACGGTTGGGATCGTTTGCATAGTCTGTCCATTTCCCGCCACCGGGCAGAGTAACAGGGGGCGTTGCGGCCTGCTCACTGCCCTCTTCCTGCGCCTTCACGGCAGCACGGAGTTTGTCGAGGTCAAAATGGGTAATCTCTACATAGCCCGGCGCATAGAGCCTCTGTGGATCTGGGATCGCCCTCCACTCAATTGCCTTCTGCTCCTGCAAGCTATTAAGCGCGGTCAGGAAGGCATTCTCCGCAATACCGTCCTGCGGCATCGGCCTCTGTAGACGGGGCGACAGGTTTGTCCAACCCACCGCCGTAAGCTGGTCCAACAGCCGGGCAGCCTCTTCACAGGCGGGGCGTGCTGCCTGACGCAGCCGGCCCAGGTCTGCCTCCATAATATGGCAGCCATAATGCAGGGCGGTGCCATCATGGGCGACGGCGTTCTGAATGCTATAATCCACAATTTGTCCGTCCGTATCGTCACGCAGTGCATTCAGCTTCTTGAAAAGCTCCGGATTTACCGATTCGAGCGAAGCAGCCAGTGCAATACCGACACCATCCCACACCCATTGTTCGCCCGTGACTGCGCTGAGGGCAGCGGCGGCATCAGCCCCCTCTTCACGGCGCTGCTGCTCTGCGGCGACGTCTTCAGCCAACGCTTCCATATCAACGCCATCGAGGTCGATATTGATATCCGCAGGAACGGTGCGTCCATCCTCCTCGGCCTCACGCTCGTCTTCACTCCGCTCAACCAGCTGAATATGGATGTCATGCTTCAACCGCAGGCGGTACAGGCGTGCCAGCTGTGCCCAGCTTACCATGCCACGATAGTGTGCGCGACGTTTCGCTGGTCGCTCTTCTTCATCTTCTACGAAACTGAAATGCAGGTTCGACAGGCTCTCCAGCCCACGGATCACATCCGTTCCGGCGTATTGTTGCAAATCACGGATATCAAAGGCGGTGATTTCGGTATCGGCACCGCTGCCGCTGAGAGATAGCAGCCCGGCGCCCTCCAGTTTCTTTAGCTTACTGAGGATGCGGCTAAGCTCCGGCTCCTCTGCGCTGCTTTGCTCCAGTGCCAGCGTGGTACCATTGAATGTATATTTCGCCGCAGTGATCTGCCCCAGCAGCGCGGTTGCATCCGCAGCATGCGCAGTATCCAGAATGGGGGCAGTACTCTCCATGTATATCAAAACCTACAGTGATTGCTTCGACCTTCAGTGTAGCAAATACAAGGTTACAGTAGTGTGAAGATTATTTTGAAATACAAAACAATAGCTTAATGAAAATCGCCCAACCATTCCATGCCAACCGGCCTTAGGAATGTTGGTGCCCCCCAGGACTTAACCTAAAAGACTGGGTGAAGATTTACAAATCTCCGTCGCAACTGGAGGGCAAAACCTTCCAGTGGAAACCGCTGACCGTAGCAGCTTGATTTTTCTCCCTTCCGGGCTGCCGTTCCTCATGAGAGGATGATCCGGAAAGGAAATCCTCATGCAAATTATTGAAACGCCAGTATATCGTAAAGCTTTCATCCAATATCTGCGCCGTGGTACACCGTTGGATATATCGCTGAAAGCGATGACAGAAGAACGGCCTACCACTCATTATATCTGGCGCACCACAGGTGATGATAAGGTACGGTCATCTCATGCCGCCAATAATGGAAAAATCTTTGCTTGGAACAATCCACCGGAAACCGGTCATCCTGGCGAAGATTATAACTGCCGGTGTACGGCTGAACCATACAAACCTGAAGTCAGCGAGTCATCCTTACAATGGGTGACAAGTATCGTAGATGAAGGTCTGCGGCGCTGGGCATGGTATGATTTTGTGCTGCATTATTACTTTGGTGGTGGCAGAGCTATTCAATTATCCGATGTCGGGCATTTACAGGATGTGATTGACGCTTCACGGGAACATGTATTTAAGGGCGTTGAGCGGCAAATATTCAAAGAAGCGCGTGCAACCGTGTCCGGCAGCTTTAATGATACGTTTGAGAATACTTACCGATTTTATTCGGTTTCTTTCATTCATGGCCGCTCCACAGTGGAAGGTCGTTACAATGGCACTGTTTCACGCTCAGGCAATGCATTATATATCACTGCAGAGGTAGCGTACAATTTCAGTGATGTATTCACAGACCCGTTAGATATACGAGAGCGCGAAGGCGGAAGTTCTGATCCCGAAGCGATTCAGGCCGACGAATTGATCGACAGCGAGGTAGGCGGGCAATATTATGATGTTCTTGATAGCTGGACAACACGTTTAACCGCTACCATACACATCGATTCCGATAAAAGCGGCTACAGAGAATAATCAATGAGAAAAATACTGAGGCAGATTTGGGAATTGATTAAACTCGGGCTAATGCTATTGGGAGCTCTGGTTGTTATCCATGTCGCCCTTTTGGTAATTCACAATGCCACTAGCACGCCTCCCACTCCGCCCGGAGGTTGGAAGCCACTACCGGGCGATGAGAATTACAAAGATCTAAAAAACAATGAATAGCGGTTCTAAATAGTCCGCGCGGGTATCAATTTGGTGCCCCGGGCCGGACTCGAACCGGCACACCCTTGCGGATACAAGATTTTGAGTCTAGCGCGTCTACCAATTCCACCACCGGGGCACACACTGCGCACGGGGGCTGATCCCCCGGCGCAAGGTAGGCGCGCACTATAGCCAGCAAATTTATTTGGTCAACTGCCGCCTGCATGCTACAGGGAAGGGATGTTCGATCATGCTTCAAAAATCCTGCTGATTCGCCATGTCCCTATGGCTGCCCTGCTTATTTTAGGCGGCGTTCTACCGCTGGCGGTGGCATTCTCAGTGCAGCTAGGGCTGGGGGCACACCCCTGCCACTTCTGCCTGTTGCAGCGCTATCCATACCTGATCGTGATTGCCTGTGGCATTGGCAACCTGCTGCTCCCACGGATGGGCATCGCGTGGCGCCTCTGCGTCGCATTCGGTATTCTCTCCTGGCTGGCAACGGGTCTCCTTGCCGTGGTACATGTGGGCATTGAGCAAGGGGTGTTGAACTTCACGGGAGGCTGTGTTGCCGCACCGCTTGTGGATGACTCGTTGGAAGCATTGCGTGCGCAAATAAGCGCGGCACCGCTGGTGGCCTGCAACGAAGTCAGCGCTGCCTTCTTAGGCCTGTCGATGGCCGCGTGGAACGCGATCACTGCGATGGGATGGATCGCGCTCACTTTCCTCAGATACTACCGTATTGAACGGAGATGCCATGTCCGCTAACCTAGTTCGTCGTCGCCTCCCTGGCGATTTTGAAGCGCTGCCATCCGCACGTGCACAAGCGGCGGCCTTGCGGGTCGATCACGCCGGCGAATATGGCGCACAGCGGATTTATGCGGGACAGCTTGCCGTGCTGAAGCACGATCCCTGCGCCCCAGAGATTCGCCATATGGCCGCGCAGGAAGAAGCGCATCTGGCCGCCTTCAACCAACTATTGCCACGCTATGGCGTTCGCCCTTCTGTGCTCATGCCACTCTGGCACGTAGCGGGATGGGCGCTGGGTGCTGGCACTGCAGCGTTGGGGGTCAAAGCTGCCATGGCCTGCACGGTGGCGGTGGAATCAGTCATCACCGAGCATTATAACCAGCAATTGGAGGGGGATATCGTAGACCCGGCCCTACACCCTACCATCCGCCAATTCCGGGATGAAGAGATGGAGCACCACGCAACCGGCCTCGCCCACGATGCCGAACAGGCTCCGTTTTATACCGGCCTGAGCGCCCTTATTCGGGCAGGCTGCCGGGCGGCAATCCGCATTAGCTCTCGGCTTTAGCGCTTTCTTCGCAACTGCGAGACCATATCAATCCTGCATGCAATTTTTACGTGAATCCCCCGGAATTCTGTGCTATAAGGGATGTCTTGTAACGGCTCTAATTGTGTTTTGTTTATATACCCATGTATCGTATTGTCCCACCAGAGGGCAGTATTTCGCGCTGATGCACAATAAAACAACCTCATCTTACAAGAGGCAGATCATGGCAAGTAACACACCAACAACCGTTGAAGCCTGGGCTGAACCCAGCCTCGACGAGCTTTTTGCAGAACCCATCGTGCAGCTGATTATGGAGCGTGACGGGGTCAACGCTACCGATATGCGTGGATATCTCAACCGTATACTGAGCCGTGTCCCCTCGCTTACTATGCAATAATCCGTGATTGTCATAGAAGTTTCACATCCCTCATGCCGTGGCTATGGTAGGATGTGGGCATGAGAACTCGTGTGATCACATTGGCGCTCGTTGCCACACTGCTACTTGGCGGATGCCGTCCGACCAGCCTGTACTTTGTGCAACCCTCTGGCCCACCAGAATATAAGCTCGGCTGGGAAGATGGCTGCAACACTGGTATCTCTGCATCTGGTGGCATGGTCTACAAGGCCGTGTTTGGCTTCCAGAAGCGTCCGGAATTTGGCGATAATGAAGTCTATAAATCAGCATGGAACGAAGGCTTTACCTATTGCCGCTTCTCGCTTGAGGCCGTTGATAAAAGCAGCCCTTACAACTAATCGCCACCACCTGCCTGCGATCATGGTGTGATGTTGGAAACTGGGATGCAGTGGCATTCTTTACTTGGCATCTTTGGTTTTTGCGTTCTACATCTTCCTCATGCAACTCCTGCGCTCCATTCTATTGGTGTTTGCCACCACCCTGCTGACGCTGCTCGCCTATGACAGTGTCCTGCCTCCCGTCTCTACCTTAATGATGGCGCGCACCCTGACCCTCAAGCCGATCACACGGCGCTACGTGCCGCTGGAGAAAATTGCACCTGCGATGGCGCGTGCCGTCATTGCAGCAGAGGATGGAAAATTCTGCGGGCACCATGGTGTTGATTGGAGCGCGCTTGGGTATGTCGTGGAAGACTTTACCGACGATGCAAGCGATCGCCCTCACGGCGCATCAACTATTACCATGCAGTTGACCAAGAACCTGTTCTTATGGCCGGGGCGCTCTTATGTACGCAAAGGGCTGGAGATTCCCTTTTCCATGGTGCTGGACCTGATCTGGAGCAAACAGAAAATCATGGAGAGCTATCTCAATATCGCAGAATTCGGCAAAGGCATTTTTGGTATCGAGGCAGCGGCGCAGCATTACTTCCACAAGCCTGCGCGTTCACTCAGCACGCGTGAGGCGGTACGACTGGCAGCAACCCTTCCCAATCCAAAACACCGCAACCCGGCGCGCCCATCACGCCATATGGCTAGTTATGCTGCCACGATTGAAGCGCGGATGTGGCAACAGGATACCCATTGTATTCCTGTTGCGCGCAAACGGCGCCGCTAAGGTATAGTGAAATTTTTGTTATCGGTTGCGCCTAAAGGGCGACCACATCGCGCATCGTATAAAAGCCGTTGGGCTTGCTCGCAGCCCAGCGAACTGCCGCCAGTGCACCCCGTGCGAAAATATCGCGACTTGATGCTCTATGGCTCAGCTCAATCCGCTCGCCTGCACTTGCCAGAATCACGGAGTGATCGCCAACCACATCGCCACCGCGTAGCGTTGCAAATCCAATTGTCCCCGCCTGCCGTGCACCAGTGTGCCCATCGCGTGATTTTACCCAAACATCATGCAAGTTGACACCGCGTCCCTGTGCAGCTGCATCACCCAATGCCAGTGCGGTTCCTGAGGGTGCATCGACCTTATGACGGTGGTGCATTTCGAGAATTTCAATATCTGCATCCGGCACTATTCGTGCGGCATGTTCTACCAGAGCCATCAGCAGGTTCACCCCAACCGCCATGTTGGCAGACCAGACGATGCGGGTCTGCTCGCTCGCATGGAGCAGCGCTTCCTTCTGTGCCGAGGTAAGCCCCGTTGTTCCCGAGACCAGAATTTTATGATGCTTAGCCGCCAGCGTTGCTAACCCAACCGCATGCTCTGGCGCGGAGAAATCAATCACCGCGTCTGCCTCTGCGAACAGATCGGCAGGTCGCTCGACCAGCATATCATTTGCAAAGCTGACGCCAGCACGCTCGAAATGGCTCTTCGTAATATCCACCGTACCGGGCCGA
>JAUIBB010000159.1 GCA_030427685.1 Alphaproteobacteria bacterium | reverse complement strand
GATGGTGAGAGAGCCATTAAGTCTGCACAGCAGCATAAATATACGATTATTCTTACCGATATTAATATGCCGAACGTGGATGGGATCGAACTGATTCGCATGATCCGCGAAGACAGCCAGAATAAAGATGCGCCAATCCTCGTGATTACTACTGAAAGTGGTGATCCCGCCAAACAGGCTGGCCGTGATGCCGGGGCCAATGGCTGGATTGTCAAACCGGTGAACCCGGAAACTCTGAAACGCGCCGTCGGTAAGCTGGCGGGAATTGACCAAGCTGCGTAACCTTCACGGAGGGTCGTTATGTCGCACTCCACCAATACAATGCCTGCGGATGCGTCGATACAACCAGAGGGTGCAATAGGCGGCGAAAATAAAGCCTTTTGTTGTATTCTGGATGCGCTTGGCAGCCAATTGATTGGCGTGAACGATCTGATTGAAGGTAGTTTCGGTAATATAAGTACGGAATTTGTAGAATTAACCGGACAAATCGACGAACAGCGCGCATTGCTCGATAGGCTGCAGCAAAGCCCAAGTGACACGGATGCGCTACAGGCGCTGCAAGCGATAGTTTCCGATATGTCATCCAACGTGACCCATATTCTGATGGGTATGCAGTTTCAGGATCGGGTGTCGCAGAATCTGGTGATTGTCATGAACATACTGGCGCTGCTGTCGGAGCGTCAGAAATACCATCTGGATACCATGCCTGCCGAGACGAATCTGGAGATGGCCAAAGAGATTCTCGCACTACTCAAACTCGGAGAAATCCGTGAAGTTTATGTTCAGCATCTGTTGGACCGCGGCTACATTCACAACGTGCAGGAGCTGGGGCTGGAAGAGGCGCCGGATACGCATGCGGGTGAAGACGACGACATCGAACTTTTTTAAAAGGCCTCTTTTGGCGATAAAATGGCATGACTCAGCTTTCGCGGGGCGCATGTACATTTAGGTACATTTGCGCTTCCACGACTTCGCCCTACCATTTTCTCATCCAAAATAGACCTTTTCTGTATTAATCCGGTGCCTCTTTCGGCGATGCCGTGCTCAGTGCGATTGTAAAGAAATCTTAACATTGCGACGAGGTGGGGTGTGTATAGTGCCGCGATTATAACAAAAATAAAGATGGGATATTCTCATGGTAGATCAGGCAAAAGCGAATAATAATATCGACTATCTTAATGATTGGGCAGTGAGTCATGGCGATGCTGTGCATGGCGCGAGGGTGATTGCTAATCTGAGTGGATTAGGTATTCGGCGTGTCAGAGCCATTTTGAAAGATGGGCAGATGAATGCAGGTGAAGCAGAGATACTGACAGCAGCAGCTCGACAGGCTGACCGAAGATTTACGCTGGTAGCAACCGATGCAGCGACTGTTGATGCGCCGGAAGAGCCGGTCCAGAACGATGCCGCGGCAGAGGAAGCAGCGCTTCAAGAGACTCAGGCCAAAGCGGCACAGGAAGCTGAACGGCTGGCACAGGAAGATGCTCGCAGAGCTTTGGAATTGTTGGCAGCGAAGGGTGGCGATGACACCGTGGAGCGCAACGGTGGCGGGCGCAAAGCAGAAGAGATTGATCCCAACAGTGAATTCGGCAAAGAAGTCGCAGCGGCAAAAGTACGGCTCAATGAAGGTGATGATATTCCAAGCATTGTGCGATCACGGATGACGCGTGTTGGTTTGGAAAGAGTCAAAAAACGTGTCGGTTCGATAACCGATAGTGTGTTTTCAGGCGGGATTGCTATTGATCGCAAGACAGCCGAGCAATGTGATGGTGTGTTTGATGCGCTGAGTGAAGGCTTTTATCCGTCACTGGAAGCGCTGGTGGTGGCTGCCGAACAATTGCGAAGAGAGAATGGTGGCAAGAAGGCTAATGGTGAGCCCGGAACGCCGCGCATTGTGCGTAAGGATGTGCCGTCAGATGAGCAATTGCAAGCTGCTTACGACATCGTAGGGCCGGATCGTGCGCGTTGTAATCGGCAGATGGTTCGTGCAATGAGCGCTGCCGGTGGTCCTACGAATTTTGTGACGAAGATTGGA
>JAUIBB010000065.1 GCA_030427685.1 Alphaproteobacteria bacterium | reverse complement strand
AAATCAGCTGACGGCGATTCAGAATATCGAGAAGAGCTACGGGGCGAAAGCTGACCAGGTGGCAGCATTGCAGCAGTCAGTCACCATCTCAAACGATCTGTTTAAAGCAGCTCGTATTGACTATCTGGAGGCACTGTTGACACAGCGTGATGCGTTGGAATCGCAGATGGAGCTGGCCGAAGTCAAACAGCAGGAATTAAGTGCCTATGTAAACCTGTATCGTGCGTTGGGTGGGGGGTGGCGTGATGTGTCAGCATCCCCAAACGAAGCAGATGTGGCGGATGGCAAGAAAGAACAGGCGGCTGCGCCTGAAACAGATGCCACATTGGTGGCAGTAAAAAAATAGTGGTCGAAGCTGTGCTACTGGCTATGCTGCCGTCATGGAACCCGCGCCTGCAGCATAGCCTTTTTTTATTGGTAAAGTTGATGGTTGTAGACTGACGATAGCGACAGGAGACAGCATGCTCGATATGTTCATACGTTGCCATGTACCATTGATTGCTGCTGCACTCAGCCTTGCACTCTATCACATGGGCGGTGCTTGGCAGTGGGTGCTAACCGTGACAGTGCCGTTGTGTTTTTTGGGACTTTATGATTGGTGCCAACGTAATTGGACGATTACGCGCAACTACCCCGTGTTGGGGCGTATTCGCTGGCTATTCCTACGCCTAAGGCCATTTCTGCATGCCTATATTGTTGAAGATGATCTGAGCGGGAAACCTTACTCCTATGAGGCACGTCACCTCATCATGAGTCGTGCACGGGGTGAGACGGATACCCATCCGTTTGGTACGGAGCGTGATACAGATGACGCAGAATATCACTGGCTAAATCATAGTATGGCCCCCGCTTGTAGTCCCGACATGTCGCCGCGTATTATGGTCGGTAATGGGCAAACAGCCCGGCCATACTCAGCCTCAATACTCAATATCTCAGCAATGAGTTTTGGGGCGCTTTCCGCCCATGCGATTGAGGCGCTGAATCTTGGTGCTAAGCTGGGCGGCTTTTACCACGATACCGGGGAGGGGGGGCTGAGTGACTACCATTTGAAGCATGGCGGCGACCTCGTATGGGAGCTTGGTTCTGGCTATTTTGGTGCGCGTGATCGGCAAGGGAAATTCGATCCTGCTGCCTTTCGGGATAAAGCCACCAGCGAAGTGGTGAAAATGACAGAGATTAAGCTCAGCCAGGGAGCCAAACCGGGGCATGGTGGCATGCTGCCGGGCGCCAAGGTCACGGAAGAGATTGCCCGGGTACGTCAGATACCAGCCTATCAAGACTGTCTGTCGCCGCGTGGCCATTCATCCTTTTCTACACCGACAGGGCTGCTGGAATTCGCCGCGCAGATGCGTGAGCTCTCCGGCGGCAAGCCGGTTGGAATCAAGCTCTGTATTGGCCAGCCGCACGAATTTTTGGCACTGATGAAAGCGATGCTGAAAACGCAGATCTATCCCGAGTTCATTGTCGTGGATGGAGGTGAGGGGGGAACCGGTGCTGCACCGTTGGAGCTTTCTGATTGGGTTGGGATGCCATTATTGGATGGGCTGATTTTTGCACGCAATGCGCTGGTCGGCTGTGGCCTAAAAGAGCATGTGCGGTTGGTAGCGAGCGGCAAGGTCTATTCCGGCATGGGGCTGGCCAGAAATCTTGCACTCGGGGCAGATTGGTGCAATGCCGCGCGCGCGTTCATGATGTCGGTGGGCTGTATTCAGTCGCAACGCTGCCATCTGGGTACGTGTCCAACAGGCGTTGCTACGCAAGATACCTGGCGGCAGCGCGGGTTGGTGCCTGAGGTTCAGGGAAAGCGTGCAGCACGCTTCCATCAGAAAACGGTTGAGTCATTGGCGGAGATTGTCGCGGCGGCAGGATTTGAGCACCCGAGTGATTTGCAACCCCATCACCTGATGCAACGTGTGGGTTCAGAAAATGCGCGATTGATGGATCGTATCCATACCTTCTTACCGAAAAATGCACTGATTGATGCGCCAGAGGACACGCTTTATGCGCACTGGTGGCAGGCCGCGAGCGCCGATAGCTTCAAACCAACCACTGATTTAGTAGAAGCAAGGGCTTAAGTTTCAAGGGGTGTCTGGATCTGGGTGTCGCATGTATCGCCACGCATGCTCACGCCGCTGCAAGACGGCGCTTACTTCTCTTGCGCCATTTCTTTGGGGCCTTGCATCCAAAACCGGCATTGCCTGAAACAGTGGGGTTGTATATAAGCGCCTTCGTATGGCCCTTACGCAGACTCAGCAGCAGCTTCTCGATCATCCGTTGATGCATTCGCATCCGCAGGCATGGCAATCGCTGGCGGCCAGCATGCATGTAAAAACCTACCATAAGGACCAGCCGATCTTTCATCATGGCGATCCGGCGAATGCATTATGGCTGGTGCTGAGTGGCTGGGTGAAGCTCACCCGCCAGACGCCCAACGGGCAGGAGACGGTGGTAGGGCTGTGTACCAAGGGCGAGCTGTTCGGCAAAGCGGCCATGTTCGCGCATGCCAACTATCCGTATCACGGCGAGGTGATCGGCGGCGATGCCGAGCTGGCCATGATTCCGGCGGAGGTCATCCGCCATCTGGCGCAGGAGAATTCGCCGCTTTCGGCCAGCATCCTGGCGCTGTTCAACGAACGTATCGCCCAGGCGCAGCTGAAGCTCGAGCATTTAAGCACGCTGTCGGCTTCGCAGCGGCTGGGCTGTTTTCTGCTGCGGCTGTGCCACACGCATCCCGGTACGAAAAACTTGCAGATTCCGGTGGAGAAGAACGTGCTTGCCGCCTATCTGGGCATGAAGCCGGAAACCCTCTCGCGCAGCCAGCAGCAGCTGAAGCCGCTGGGCATCCATGTGGCGGGGCATACGATCACGATCGACCATGTCGAGAAACTGCGGGAGTTCGTCTGCAACAGCTGCTCGGAGTCCGGCGGCTGCGATGCCGAGGATGACGCGCTGGGCGATTAGGGGCGCAGCACTTGCTGTAATGCGCGGGTGAGGCCCTGCATCTGGGGTAATTCACGGAACCAGCCGCTGACCAGCGGGTATTCGATTTCCGCAGCGACGTGGCGTGCTACCGTGTCCGGCAGGCAGCGGTGAATCCACGAGATGTCGCCCGCGCTACCGATGAGGACAAGCTGGCCAAGCTGGAGCCCGGCATCCGCCTGCGAGAGGGTCTCCTGCAAGGCGGTGATGGAGGGAAACAGCACCGCGTCTTTTTGCGGAACCAGCGCGACGGTTCCGTCCGGGCGTTGTTTGAACAGGCAGACCATGCCCTCGCATCCGGCAAGGATGAAGGTTGCCGGCGCGGCAGAGCAACCCCCGCCCCGGCAGGTGCCGGGACAGGAGTTGCCGTTGGTTGCTTGCGTGCTACACATTCTAGAACCGCTAGCCGACGCCGAGGCCGAAGACCCACGGGTCGAGGTCCACATGCGCTGAAGCGCCGCCGGAGAAGGTGGCGGTGGTGTCGATATAGATTTTTTTCAGGTCGGCGTTGACATACCAGCCATCGCCGACGGGTACATCGACCCCGGCTTGCAGTGCGCCGCCCCAGCTGTTTTTATAGTTTGCGCTACCCAGTGCACCGCCTTTTTCGTTGTAGAAGTAGGTGTAGTTGACCCCTGCGCCCACATAGGGTTTCGCCCAGGACCAGTTGGTGAAGTGGTATTGCAGGGTAACGGTCGGCGGCAGCAGCCATGCGCTACCTGCATCGGCACCGCCGCTGGTCATCAGGTTGTGCTTGCTGGTTGCGGCAATCGCCTCAACAGCGATGTTCGGTGTGAAGAAGTAGGTGAGGTCGATTTCCGGCACGACGTTATTATCGACGCGGACGGTGCCGCCGACGGAGACGGTACTCGACTCGTCCGGTGCGACGTCGATGGCACGGGCGCGGACCATCCAGTTACCATCGTAGCCGTGGGTGGTATCGGTTGCGGCGAAGGCGGGAAGGCACGCCGTGGTGAGCAGTAGAAAGGCAATACGTGATTTCATGATGAGACATCCTTGAAGTGATACATGGGGTATGGGGTGCTTATGCAGCGTCGGCATTCTGCCGCTGGCCCAAACCGGCTGCCTTGATGCAGATCAACCGCCCGCGCCCGGAAGGCGATAGGGTGGTGGATAAGGAAAGGATGCCACATGACCTATAACCCCACCCACCCGCTGATTGATGAATTCCCCGAATATCGGGAGAAGATCCACGTCCTTAAAGTTTCGGAGCGGCATTTTGCGAAGCTGTTCGATGAATACGACCTGGTGACGCATGCGGTTCACCGTATTGAGGCGGGTGCGGAGGCTGCGTCCGACGAACGGCTCGAGGAGCTGAAGAAGCGACGGCTGCGCCTGAAGGACGGGCTGTTCAAACGCCTGAAGGAAGACGCGGCTTAGCCGTTCTTGTCGTCGGGGGTGTTTTCGTCGTCCTCCAGCATGCGGTAGGGCGCGCCGTCGAGGTCCTCGAACTGGCCGTTACGTGCCGCCCAGAAAAACGCGACGAGGCCGACAATACCCAGCATCAACGCCAGCGGGATGAGGTAGAGGAGGATGTTCATGCATCCTCCCGCATCAGGTTGAGGCGCATGGCGTTGGCGATGACCAGCAGCGACGAGCCGGACATGGCAATCGCCGCAATCAGCGGGGTGACATACCCTGCGACGGCCAGCGGAATGGCAATGGCGTTATAGAGAATCGCCAGCACGAAATTTTCTTTCACCAATACCTGCGAGAAACGCGCCGTGCGCCATGCGGTGAGCACGGGGGAAAGCTGCTCGCCCTGAAATACGATGTCGGCGGTGTTCTGGGTGATGTCCATGGCGCTGGCGGGCGACATCGATACGGTGGCGGCGGCGAGAGACGGGGCGTCGTTGAGGCCGTCGCCCACCATCAGCACGGCGGCACCGCTGGCTTTGAGCGCGGCGATGCGCGCGCTTTTGTCGATGGGGGAGAGGGCGGCCTCGTGTTGCTCGATGCCGAGTTGCCCGGCGATATGCTGTACCACCTCGGCGCGGTCGCCGGAGAGGAGTTCGGTGCCGATGCGGCGTTGCTGCAGGGTGGCGATGACCTGTTTGGCATCGTCGCGCAGCTGATCGGCGAAGGTGAAGCGGGTGGGTTCCGCGCCATCGCTGGTGAGCCAGAGTTCGAGTGCGGTGTCTGAGTGGCTTTCAGTGATGCCGCACCAGCTGGCTTTGCCAAGGCGCATGCCGGGCGCCTCGATACCGCAGCCGGGGATTTCTTTGGCGTTAAGCGTTAGTAGCGGGCCGTTATAGGCGCGGGTGATGGCTTGCGAGAGCGGGTGCTTGCTATGCGCGGCGAGCGAGGCCGCACGCTGGATGACGGTGGCGGGGTAGCGGCCTTTGTTCAGCAGTTCGGGCCGTCCCATCGTCAGCGTGCCGGTTTTGTCGAACACGGCGTGGGTGATGGTGGCCAGCCGCTCCAGCGCGCTGCCGGATTTGAGCAGGATGCCGCGGCGCATCAACCGCCCGCTGGCGAGCACCTGCACAACAGGCACGGCGAGGCCGAGGGCGCAGGGGCAGGTGATGATGAGGACGGTTGCTGCGGTGAGCAGGGCCACTTGCCACTGCGCGTCGCCAAGGAAGAACCAGCCGAGGAAGGTGGCGGCGGCGAGGATATGGACGACGGGCGTGTACCAGCCGGAGATGCGGTCGGCGAGGGTGACGTACGCGGCTTGCGATTGCTCTGCCGTTTCCATCATGGTCACGATTTCCGACAGCAGCGAGCGGCTGCCGGGCTTGGTGACGCGCAGGGTGATGGGGGAGGAGAGGTTGATGGTGCCGGCGAACAGCGCGCTGCCGACACCCACTTTTTGCGGCAGGCTTTCGCCGGTGATGAGGCTGCTGTCGATTTCGGAGTCGCCGCTGAGCAGGGTGCCATCGGCACCGATTTTTTCACCGGCGGCGATGGTGAGTACCATGCCTTCCGTGATGTCGGCGAGATGGATGCTTTCCTGCGTGCCGTCGTCGCGCAGCACGGTGGCGAAGCCGGTCATCATCTGCAGCAAATCCTGCGCGGCGCTGCGCGCGCGGCCACGGGCGCGGGCTTCGAGGTAGCGGCCAATGAGCAGGAAGAACAGCAGCATCACCGCCGAATCGAAATAGGAATGCGCGCCGAAGGTGGCGGTTTCAAACAGGCTCATCAGCGTGGCGAGGAGGACGGCGACGGAGATCGGCACGTCCATATTGGTGTGGAATTCCTTAAGGGCTTTCCACGCCGAGCGGTAGAACGGCTGGCCGCAATAGGCGATGGCGGGAATGGCGATGGCCGCCTGCAGCCAGTGGAAGAAGGTGCGGGTGGCCTCGCCCATTTCGACGCTGTCGCTGCTCCACAGCGGGATGGAAAAGAGCATGAGGTTGCCGCTGGCGAACCCGGCAACCGCAAGGCAGCGTAGCAGGAAGCTCTCTTCCTTTTTCTCCATCGTCTGCGAGGTGGCGGGGTCGAACGGTACGGCGCGGTAGCCCATGCTGGTGATGAGGCTGATCCATTGCTCGCCCAGCTCCGCCGCGCCGTGCCAGATGATGTTGAGGCGCTTGGTGGAAAGGTTGAGGCGCGCACTGCGCACGGCGGGTTGTTTTTTCAGCGCGCCTTCGATCAGCGCGACGCAGGAGGGGCAGTGCATGCCGTCGACCAGCAGGTGGATGCTGCGGTCGCCGTTTTCGTCGTCGGTAATAAACGGAGCAAGATTCATTGCGCCACGATACGCTGGGTTTTCTGGTAATGCACGTCTTGCGTGGTGGTGTCGATGCGTACTTCCCATAGGCCCGGTTCGGGGAGGGTGACAGGCGTGTCGGTGCCTTGCAGGGTGACGGTGAAATCATGCCCGGCCTGCGTGGGGCGGGTGAAGGTGGCGGCGGCTTTCTGCGGATGAAGCGGTGCGCCGGTGCGGTCGTTCAGGGTGAAGTGCAGCGTGCCGTCCCGATAGGCGATGTCGCTTTTCCAGCCGAGTTTTTCCTGCGCGTTGGCGGCGGCCACTACCTGGTTATAGGCGAGACCTTTTTCGTACGGGTGCTCGGTAACGATGCCGGTATGGGTGCGGACAGCGAGGGTGACCATGACGCCATCTACCGTTGCGATGACGACGAAAAACAGCACGAAATACCATGGAATCAGCCGGTCGCGGCGGGAGAGGGTGCTCATCTCGCCTCGCTGATAAACAGGGTGGCTTTGCTTTCACTGACCTCGCCGTTGCTGTCATGCAGGTGGAAGGTGATGTCCTTGCGGTGCTCTTTCTGCTTGGGCGCGGTGAGGAAGATGCGGAAATCGCCAACACTATCGGCGAAGACCGGCAGGCTCTCGGGCGGGATGTCGCTGGTGCCTTGTACGCGCAGCTGGGCGTCGTCGATTCCTTCGATGGTGAGGGCGTAGGTTTTATCCTCGTGCGATTTGTTGAGGATATGCAGCGTGTAGCCGTTGCGGATGTTGCCGCCGGAGAGTGTCACCATCAGCGGGTTACGGTCATGGATGACGTTGATGTCGAGCGGCGAGCGCGTGAACAGGCTGACGAGCATCAGCAAGCCTACTGCGCAGATGATGCCTGTATACCATAAGGTGCGCGGTCGCAGCGGGTTGAATGGCTGCTTGCTTTCGGTATCGTAACGAATGAGACCCTTGGGCAGGCCGATCTTTTCCATCACGTTGTCGCAGGCATCGACGCAGAGGCCGCAGGCGATGCATTCCATCTGCAACCCATTGCGGATGTCGATGCCCATGGGGCAGACGACCACGCAGGACAGGCAGTCGATACAGTGGCCGCGGCCTTCCCAGCTGTCACCGGCTTTGTGCTTGCCGCGTTTCTCGCCGCGCTGCTCGTCATAGGCGATGATGAGGGTGTTTTTGTCGAACATCGCGGATTGGAAGCGCGCATAGGGACACATATAGGTGCAGACCTGCTCGCGCGCGTATCCGGCCATCAGGTAGGTAGAGAAGGTGAGGCCGAGAATCCAGCCGCCGACGCTCCACGGCACGTCGAGATGCATGATCTGGTCCATCAGCGTGGGGGCGTCGTTGAAATAGAACACCCACGCCCCGCCAGTACAGAGGCCGATGATGAGCCAGATGAGGTGGGTAAGGCCTTTTTTGCGGATTTTCGTGAAGCTCAAGGGGGATTCATCCAGCCGCTTGCGGGCGTTGCGGTCGCCCTGGATGATCCGCTCCACCCAGACGAAGAGGTCCGTCCACACGGTTTGCGGGCAGGCATAGCCGCACCAGACGCGGCCAAACAGCGAGGTGGCAAAGAACAGACCCACCGCCGCAAGGATGAGGATGCCGGTGATGTAGTACACCTCCTGCGGCCAGATCTCGATGCCGAAGAAATAGGCGCGGGTGTGGTGCAGGTCGATGAGGATGGCCTGATCCGGTGCGTTTGGCCCGCGATCCCAGCGCAGCCACGGCGCGCCGTAATAGATGGTGAGGAGTGTCACCATCGTTACCCATTTCAGCTTACGGAACTTCCCCCACACCCGGCGCGGGTAAATTTTTTCCTGCTTTTTGAAGTATTGGGTCGGTGCCATGGCTCTTTCTGGTGTCATTGCGAGGAGCGAAGCAATCTATGGCCTTGTAGGGCCCTCACCCTAAATCGTTCCGATTTAGACCTCTCCCGGTGGGAGAGGTGAGATGGATTGCCACGCCGCTTTGCTCCTCGCAATGACGGAGTTTGGGTTACTGCTTCGGTGCGTCTTTCTCTCCACCGCCGAGCGAGTGGACATAGATGGTCAGCTGCTTGATGGTTTCATCCGGCAGGCGGGTGTCCCAGTTGGGCATGACGCCATGGCGCGGATGGTTGATCTGCTGCATCACAGCGGCTTTGTCGCCTTTGTAGAGCCAGATCGCATCGGCCAGGTTCGGCGCGCCGAGCTGTCGGTTACCCTTGCCCTCGGCCCCGTGGCAGGAGGAACAGTTCTGTTGGTAAAGCGCGGCACCTTCTGCGTTATCACCCTGGCCGGAGGAAAGGCTCAGCACGTGGTCGGCGATGTTGCTCACCTGGTCGCGCGACAGCATTTCGCCGAAGGCAGGCATTTGCGAGTTGCGCGTGTCGGCATGGGTGGAGCGCACACCTTGCCGGATGGTGGTGTAGATAGCGTTGAGGTCGCCGCCCCACAGCCAGTCATCGTCGTTCAGGTTCGGATAACCGTGGCCACCTTGCGCGCCGGTGCCGTGGCAGGCGGCGCAGTTTTCTTTGAACATGGTTTTCCCACCCGCCACTGCGAAGGCGTACAGCTCGGGGTCCTGCTGGATTTCTTCGAGTGAGTGGGATTTGATTTTGGCGGCGAACTCGCCGCGGCGTTCGGTGATCTCGGCCTGCTCGTGGGCGAGCTTTTTATACGATGTCCAGCCAGCGCTGCCTTTGGTATTGCCGGAAAGCGTCGGCCATGCAGGGTAGACGACCCAATAGCCGACGGCCCAGATCACCGTCAGCAGGAACACCAGCAGCCACCAGCGCGGTGCGGGAAGGTTCAGCTCTTCGATGCCATCCCACTCGTGACCGGTGGTTTCGACGCCGGTGACCTCGTCACGGGGGGCGGGTTTTTTCGGGTCAGCCATGTGTGTCCTCCTTGAGGGGGATCTCTCCCAATGATTCAATTTTTTGCTTCACGCTCGGGCGCAGTACGGATACCGCGATGCCGGTGAAGGTGATGAAGAAAAACAGAAGCCCAAGCGTGGGGGCGTATTCGGCAATGGTAGCCATTACTTGCTGCCCTCCTCGAGCTGGTATTGCTGGATGTCGGCGAGGGTGCCGAGCACCTGTAGGTAAGCGATCAGCGCGTCCATCTCGGAGACAAAGTTGCGCTGGCCATCGAAGTCGCGGATGTTGACTTTTTCTCCGTAACGTGTGGTGAGGCCGGAGGCGTCGGAATCCGGGTGGGCCTGCGCCATGGCGTCGTTATAGGCCTGCTTGATCATATCGTCGGTATAGGGAACGCCGACGGTTCTGTAGGTGCTCAGCAGTCGCCCGATCTCCCGCAGGTCCACCGCATGGTGCAACATGAAGCTGTAAGACGGCATGATGGATTCCGGCACCACGTCGCGCGGACGCTTGAGGTGGGCGGTGTGCCACTCATCCGAATATTTGCCGCCGACGCGGGCGAGGTCCGGCCCCGTGCGCTTGCTGCCCCAGACGAACGGGTGGTCGTACATGCTCTCGGCCGCCAGCGAGTAGTGGCCGTAACGCTCCACCTCGTCACGCAGCGGACGGATCTGCTGGCTGTGGCAGGAGGAGCAGTTTTCGCGGATA
>JAUIBB010000064.1 GCA_030427685.1 Alphaproteobacteria bacterium | reverse complement strand
TGTGCAGCTAGGCCGGTTCCGGCGATAAGTAGGGCGCGCATGTTAATGCTCCTTCAGTCGATGATTAAGCCTGTTTCCTTGCGGATAGAGTATTGGATGTTTTGCGTTCGAGGTCGTACATGGTTTCAATGAACTTGGCGGTATTGCCAACACCACGGGCGATTTCCATCACCTGCACCAGCTCGGTAACGCCGTTCACGTTTGAAGACTCAAGAGCCCCCTGCATGACGCGTGCTGTTTGTGCTGGCAGCGGTTGTGCCTGTGACCCGTAGAGGGAGTTGCCAAAGCGTGTCATGGATTGCTCGTCCGCAAACTCCATTACGCCAATTTGTCCGGAGGCATTATTATCCACCGATATCTGGCCTACGCCGTTGATTTCAATTTTCCGGGCGCCTTGGGGAATAGTGATCTGGCTGCCATCCGCGCCCAGCACTGGGTAGCCATTGCTGGTCACCAGCATGCCCGAAGCATCGACCTTAAAATTTCCGGCTTTCGTGTAGCGGACACCAAGCGGCGTCTCGACTTGAAAATAGCCGGGGCCTGTGATGGCAAGGTCCAGGGGATTGTTGGTAATCTGCATGGCGCCGGTGGAGGTGTCGCGGTAGCCGCCCGGCGTATCGGCATAGGCATCCTGCTGCCCAATTTTTCCCGCATCGGTAAGATGCTGCCGGAACACCATTTTTTGTGAGTTGTAGCCGGGGGTGTTCATGTTGGCGATATTGTTTGAAGTCACACTCATGGCTTCGAATTGAGCCATTTGGCGGGAGAGCATAATATAAACGCTTGTATCCATCTGTTGCTCCTTGCCGGGATTTCCCGTGCGATTGGTCGTCCCCAGAGTCTAAGCAGGAAGCGTGCCAACTGAAGAAGAGGGAGCAATCCCGCCGCATTGCACGCTACCTTGCTTGATGAAATCAGCAACAGTTTGAGGAAATCAGCATGTATCGCCGCCCGGCTGACGGACGGAGGTTGTGATTAGGAATGCAATGGGTTACAAAAAACTGAACGTAATAAAGGCAGGAATGATTATGTCCAAGAAAGCCAAAAAAGAAGAAACTGAAGAAGAAGCTCCCGAGAAAACCGAAGCAGAAGGCGGCGGTGAAGAGGGTGAGGGGGGTGAAGGCGCGCCCAAAAAAGGTAAGAAAAAGCTGATTCTGGTCGCCGCTGCCTTACTAGTGGTGCTGATTGGTGCAGGGCTCTTCTTCTCCGGCGTATTGGGCGGCGGTGAAAAAGGCGAGGGGCACGAAACAGCGAAAGAGCTGACGGAAGAGGAAAAAGCCGCAGAAGCCGAAGCAAATCTGCCCGTTTATTATGAACTCCCACAGTTTCTGGTGAATCTGAGCAGTAGTAGTGCGGGGCGCGCAAGCTTTCTCAAAATGTCTGTAACATTGGAGCTGCGTGACAAGGCCGCCGTTGCGGTGATGGATGCTAACAAGCCGCGCGTGATGGATGCGTTTAATACCTACCTGCGGGAATTGCGTCCGGCGGATATTCAGGGATCGGCAGGCATTTACCGCCTGCGGGTCGAGCTTATGAGCCGCCTCAACGGCACCATCCAGGACGGGATCGTCAAGGATATACTTTTTGGGGAAATTATTGTACAATAATCAATGACGGGCGCTTTCCGCTCGTTAAGCCGGGTTTAAGAATGCGAATACGCATCGGACGGCGCTTGGGGTTGGTGCTCTGGCAAGCTATTTGCACTAGAGGGGTATGAAGTGCCTCTTTGGGGCAATCGTATCGTGGAGCAAGACATGGCAGAGCCAACCGAACAGGAAAAAGAAGAAACACAAAAAGTGATGGCAGACGCTGCAACAGCGGATCCTGAAACACCCTCTGAAGAGGGTGAGGAGCCTGCTCGCGTCCTGAATCAGGATGAGATCGACCTGCTGCTGGGGTTTGAAGGTGGTAAGGGCGGACAGGACAGAAGTGCCGGTATCTATGCAATTCTAGACCGCTCGATGATGGCCTATGAAAAGCTTCCAATGCTCGAGGTTGTTTTTGACCGTCTTGTGCGCGTCCTTTCGGCCTCGATGCGGAACTTTACATCAGACAACGTCGATATCTCAATCGACACCATGGTCTCGATGCGTTTCGACGATTACCTGAACTCCATTCCGCTTCCGGCGATGCTGGTGGTATTCCGCGCCGTAGAGTGGGAGAATTTCGGGATCATTACCATTGACTCCTCGCAGATTTACTCGACGGTGGATATTCTCCTCGGGGGGCGCCGTACACCGAAGCCAGCACGGGTTGAGGGACGCCCTTACACGACGATCGAGCAGGACATCGTAAAGAAAATGGCCGATCTGGTGCTCAACGATATGAGCTCCTCGTTCGATCCGCTTAGCCCGGTTACGTTTAGCTTCGACCGGCTGGAGAACAATCCGCGCTTTGCGCAGATTGCCCGTCCTAATAGCGCAGTTCTGTTGATTCGCCTGCGGGTGGATATGGAGGAGCGCGGTGGCGTGATCGAGATCTTGCTGCCCCATGCTACGCTGGAGCCTATCCGCGACCTGCTGCTGCAGACCTTCATGGGTGAAAAATACGGGCAGGACTCGGTATGGGAACGCCATTTGGGCCGGGAAGTCGGCCAGACGATGATTGACGTTGAGGCCGTGCTGGATGAGCGCCGCATCTCGCTGGGAGATGTGGTGGATCTTAAAATCGGGTCGACCATCATGCTGGATGTAACTCCCAAAGATCCGGTGAAAGTGCGCTGTGGCGGGGTGCCGCTGACAACAGCGCAGGTTGGACGGTTGGGGGACAAAATTGCAATCTCCATCAACGAAAATATCAGCGATTTCCGCGATTACCTGCGCGCGCGCGGGGCGATCTAACCTTGAGGGAGTAACCTGTGCAGAATGTAATCCTCTCGCTACTGATGAATGGACTGATGGCCGCCCTGCTTGTTGCGACACTGGTTTATTGCCGTCGCCTGAATACACGCATTAAAATCCTTCAGGATAGCCGTTCAGAGCTGGCGCGGATTGTCCGTGAGTTTGATGAATCAACAGAGCGTGCAAGCCAGAATATTGCCGAAATCCACGAGGCGGCTTACCGCATCAGTGAGAATATCCAGCATAAAATAGACAAGGCAAACTATCTAGCTGACGACCTCGAGTACATGATTGAAAAGGGCCAGAAAATTGCGGGTAAAGTCGATATGCCCCCGCGCAAGCCAGCCGCCGCAACGACAAAACCCGCTGATAAACCTGCCCGGCCAGTGGCATCACGTCCGGCTGCCTTTATTGTACCGGATGATGAAATGGAGCTTCCCCCCGGCGTGGCTCCTGCGACAGAGCCTTCAGGAACCCGCTCGCGCTCACGTGCTGAGCAAGATATCATGAGCGCCCTTGGCGCCAAACCGAAAGCATAGGGAACATGCGTAACCATAACGATGATGATCTTCAGGATGATGATGCCGAATTGGCCCAGCCGCGGCGTGTTTTTCGGTTAGTGCCGCTGACAATGATGATGGCTGGCCTGTTGCTGGTCATCAAATGTAACGAGCTCTATATCGGCAGCCGCGAGCTGCGTGAGCTCTACAGTGCACGGGATGCCGTTGCATCCGAGCCGGAAGCAAAAAAGGATCACGCCGCACACAGCGACGCGGACACCGCGGAGAGTGGGCATGAAACCCCCGCCCCGGATGAAGGGGATCACGGCGATGCGGCGAAGGAAGAGGCCGTGGACGGGCATGGCGCACCGGAGGAGGCTGCGCATGAAGAGAGCGGCCATGGGGGTGGCCACGGTGAAGAAAAGCCACCGGCTGAACCAACAACCTATGGTACGGGCAAATCGACGATCAAACAGATCGAGGAAATGAAGGCGCGTGCTGAAGAGGGACGCTTTACGAAAAGTGAGCTTGACCTCCTGCAGAACCTCTCCAAGCGCCGTGATGAGCTGGATGCGCGCGAGCGTGACCTGGATATTAAGTCAAAAGTTCTCGATGCCACCCAAAAACGCATCGACGACAAGCTGGCCGAAATGAAGGTGCTGGATGAAAAACTGTCCAAAACCATTGCTCTTTATAATGAAAAGCAGAATGCACAGATTGCCAGCCTCGTCAAAATCTACGAGAGCATGAAACCTGCACAGGCTTCGGCTATCTTTAATGAGCTTGACCTGCCGATCCTGCTCGAAGTAATTGATCGCATGTCTGAGCGTAAGGTTGCTCCGGTTCTGGCCTTGATGGATCCCAAAAAGGCACGTGACGTAACACAGGAGCTGGCCGCTATGCGTCAGGCTGCACCGAAGGCCGGTGTAACGAAATAGAATCATACTTCGCTGCGTGCGGAGGGGAAGTATAACCGGACGACATTCCATGCATCTTCACCACAGGCTTCCTTCTGCGGATACCCGCACCGGCCATTGGACGATCGACCAGACGGCGCTGTTGCAGGGGATCGATGCCCAGGCGTGTCAGCAGTTTGAGCAGACATTGGCGCAGGCGTCGACATTGTGGCCGGCAGTCGTGGGGCTGGCACAGCAGCAGCCCATCGTCTCCAGCCTGGATGCTGCTGGTCTGGCGCAAATGCAGGAGACGATCGCTGGGTTGGAGGAGGTGGCGGATCGGCTAGTGGTGATTGGCACGGGCGGTGCCAGCCTTGGCGCACAGACCCTTTGCGCATTTGCACCCAAGCCGGGGAAGGTTGTGTTTCTCGAAAATTGTGATGCGCATAGCGCCAACACGATTTTAACGCAGGGTGATCTATCGCGCACGGCATGGGTAATTATCAGTAAATCCGGGGAGACCGTAGAAACGCTAGCCGCGAGCCTTGCGGTGATTGCAGCCTATAGCAAAGAAAATCAGTCGCTTGAGGGAAGGGTGGCGGTTATCACCAGTCCCGGTACCAGACCGTTACGGACACTGGCAGAACATCATGGCTGGCAGGTGCTAGAACACCCCCCGCAGCTTGGAGGGCGCTTCTCTGTGTTCTCGGTTGTGGGATTGTTTCCGGCTGCATTTGCAGGGCTAGATAGTGCAGAACTGATGGATACAGCCCACCGGACATGGGATGATGCGCTGGCCAAGCAGGATGCATCGTTACTTGCTGCCGCTTCCTGGTTCTTTTGTAGTCTGAAGCAGCAGCCATTGCACGTCGTGATGGGGTATGGTGACCGGCTACGTCCCTATACGCAGTGGTATAAGCAGCTGTGGGCAGAGAGTCTGGGGAAAGCAGGGGGTGGCCCAACACCCATTACCTCGGTTGGATCGATTGACCAGCATAGCCAGTTACAGCTTTATCTCGGTGGCGCCCGGGATAAGCTCTTTACCCTCATTTTACCAGAGGGCGAGGGTGTGCATGTGCCTCTGGCGAATGCGGGGATTCCTGAGATCGACTATCTTAGTGGACACAGCCTGCAAGATATTATGCACGCCTCGGCCGAGGCAACCTGTGCCACCATGCGCAGTAAAAACCTCCCATTACGGGTGCTTACGGCTACCCTCAGCGCCCAGAGCCTCGTTGAGCTGATGGCACGTACTATGCTTGAAACATTGCTGGTTGCTGTTCTGCTGGAGGTAGATCCGTACTCCCAACCTGCCGTTGAAGAGGGTAAGCAACGCGCTCGGAAAAACCTTGGCCTTTTAAAATAAGATAATATTTTATCTATAATCTAGCCGCTTAGAAGAAAAACCTCCGTTTTCAAATTAGATCAGATTTTTGATAAATCGCTATCCGCTTAACTTTTCTTTAACATCTTTCCGGTAGGATGAAGGTAAGTAAGAGGAACAGTGCGGCCTGTAGAACAGAGAAAAGCAGGCCGCCAATTGGAACGAGGGTGTTATGGCCAACGAAAAATACAGCAAGCGTCAGCTCAAGGAGCTGTTGACGGATTTAGCCGGAGAAGATGGCGTCATCACTCAGGACGAGATTGAGCGCTATGAGGCAGGGGCAGTGCTCCGTGCCCAATTGAGCGCGGATGAAAACCTTGTGCGTAACGGCAAGGTGCATCTGTCGGATATTTCGCACTACGCAGGCAAGACCGGCGCACCGCTGAACAACAAATATGTTCTGGCAATGGAACAGCTTGGGCCAATTAACGCTACGCACGCCTATAGCGTTGCGAGAGCGAAGACTCAGGATGCGGTTTTTGAGCAGGTGCTTCCGGGCTTGCAGGTTCCAAAAGATGGTATGTCCGTAGACGACTTGCTGGCGCGTATCCCATCCGAGGCGCCAGCGGCGGGTGCAGCACAAGCAGCTCCCCGTGCCACGACAAAGCATGAGGCGCGTGTTGCCGATCGGGAAGCACAAGATCGGGGGGTGGTTAACAAGATCATGCGCGATCTGGGAGCCACAGGGCCAGATGACCTGATTACGCCAGAGATGATTCAGAATTATCAGAAAAATATTCAGGCACGCCGCTTTATCGCCAATCACTTCAATGCCGATAAAGATGGTATTCTGAATGCGCACGAAACAGCAGAGTTGACGCCAGATTCAAAGAGCGCGCTGACACAGGTCAGCGGTGGTGGAGATTATGATATTGCCGCCGCACGCCATCAGGACGCGGTATTCACACATCTGATTCACCAGCAGGGGGCTATTCCTGCTGTGGGGATTAAAGTCAAAACGCTAATGGCCAAATGGACGCCCATGGCAGAGCGCGAAAGCCTGCCACCATTAGCAACGAAGGCTCCCGCGCGCCAGACAGACTCTCATACCGAATACCTGAGTGCTGCGCAGGTTGCTGAATGGCACAGCAAAGAGAACCCGCAATCGCAATATTCGTGGGAAACAGGCAAGCAGTTTACGCCGGATAAAGCCCACTACATGTATAATCTGGAGAATGCACCGGGCAGCCTCGTCATTGATGCGAGCGACCCTAAATACCTCCTGCCAGAGCACCCCATTACGGTGAGCGTTGTTGGCGGAAAAGCAGACGACTTTAGCCTGAAGTTTAAGCATGACGGCCACAACTTATCGTACCGCCAAAATCAGGATGGGACGTTGAGCGTCTATATGGCGGATGCAAAACGAGCTGGCGAAGCCGAGGCAGATCAGCATCTGGTGCTTACCCTGAAATGTGAGAACCAGACCTTTGACTGCCTCCCGAAGATCACCAGTATCGATAAAGATGGGCGCGAAACCGTGGTCAAGCGTGATGCGCGGGGTGAATCACGGGATGCGCAGCTGCAAATGCAGAACCAAACGGCAGCAGCTGCACAAAAGACCAAAGCTGCATCTGCACAGGAGCAAGCGAATACTGTGCGAAATGAGCTGCTGGACACGATGGATGCCGATCACAATGGTGTAATTTCACGGGATGAGGTGAATGCCCAGAAGAAGCTGGTGCAGCAGCATAAGATGTATGCGGGTATTGGTACCGAGCGCACGGCAGAGGAAATCAAGAAGATCGCAGACCATAAGAAAGGTGTCGATCGCGAGAAGTTCATCAAGGGTGTCAGCACGATTGCGGAGAAGAACGCGAACGGGGATCTGGAAATATCCTCCGAGCGGATGGCATCAGTGAAGTACAGTGATGCGGTGTTTGATAAGATGCTCCGCAATGGCGACTTCAGCCCGACCAAGATTCTGAAGGTCGAGGACATGAAGTCGCAGGATGCTCCAAACCCAGGGAACAGCTATGCAAGCAATAGCCCCGCGCCATCTGGCAAGGGCATTGGCTAGCGCTGCACCCAGCGAGGAAGCATGCGTGTGAGCACAGTATCACGATCAACAAAGTGATGCTTGAGCGCCGCCCCAAGGTGCAAGGCCAGTAGCAGCAAGGTGCTGTAGGCGAACCAGAGATGGTAATCACCGAACATATGGGCGGTTGCTTTGCCGTCGATGCCGGTCGGCATCGGGATAAAGGGCACTTCGCCAATCCAGAAAAATACCGTCGGATACTTTTGTGACGCGGATACCATCAGCCAGCCCGAAAGCGGCATGGCAAGGATCAGGACATAAAACAGCCAATGCGTTGCTTTTGCCGCCAGCTTGAGGTGACGCGGCATTGCAGCCGGCAGGGCAGGCGGTGGATTTAGCAGCCGCCATACAAGGCGAAAGAGGCTGAGCGCCAAGATCGTAATCCCAGTCGACTTATGTAGGGTATAGGCCAGCGGACGAATGGATCCTGGAAAGTCCTCCATCAAAAAGCCAAGCGCCAGCATACCAATAATCAGTAGGGCAATGAGCCAGTGAAGGGTGACTGCGATGGGGTCGTAGCGTAATGAGCCTGTCATGCCTAATGCTCCAGAAAAAATTCGGTTTCAATGGTCAGTGTTACAGCATCTCCCACCATTGGCAGGTAATTGGAGATGCCAAAGTCCGAACGGTTTATCAAGGTCTGAGCGCTGAAGCCAAGCGATGTCATCTCAGGTTTTACCGGGTTTTCGCCACCCCCATTGAAGGTGACCTCCAGCGCGACTGGCCGGGTGACGCCGTGCAGGGTAAGTTCGCCATAGACTTTGCCTGTGGTTGGCGTAATTTGCTCTACCCGTGTGGAGATGAAGGTTGCCTGTGGAAATTGAGCGCTGTCGAACCATTGCGAGCTTTTAAGCTCACCTTCCAGTGTTGGGTTGTTGGTATCAATACTACCCGTATCCACGGTTACTTTCAGGGCGCTTTTTTCTGGATGCTCTGCATCGAAGACAAGGGCACCCTCCATCTGGTTGAAGCGCCCAAAATAATGCGAGAAGCCAAGGTGACTGAGATTGAAGATGACGCTGGTATGCGCTTTGTCGAGCGTATAATTGCCTGATTTCAGAGCGCTTGTTTCTGTGCTGGGGGCAGCAAATGCCAGCGGGCCAGCCATGCTGGCCATGACAAAGGGGATCAGAAAATGCAACCGCATGATTAGCCTCCGTAGTAAGTAAAGGATTGCTACTCCCTTCATAGCCTATTGCTCGTATTTCTCCAGATCAATTTCCTATGCAAATACTGCTGCTATTCTGATCGAAAGGCGCTATGCAGGTGCGATGTCGATTGCCGCCACACAGTTGAAGCCTACTGCTGTAAATACAATTTTCCGAACATTTGCCGAGGCAACCCCACATCCAGTAACCGAGCTGGTGGCGCCTAACCCATTCTGCTTGTTGGTGGCGATTGTTCTTTCGGCGCAAGCGACGGATGTTGGGGTCAACAAGGCAACCCCGCCACTGTTTGCCGTGGCAGACACGCCGCAGAAAATGGCAGCGTTGGGTGAGGGGCGGGTAAAAGATTACATCAAGACCATCGGCCTGTTTAACAGTAAGGCGAAGAACATCATTGCCCTGTCGCGGCGTGTGGTGGAGACGTATCATGGTGAAATACCCACAACCCGTGAGGCATTGGAAACCCTGCCTGGGGTAGGCCGAAAGACCGCGAATGTCTGGCTTAACTGTGTGCTGGGTGAGCCGACCATTGCCGTGGATACCCATGTGTTCCGCGTCGCTAACCGGCTTGGATTATGCCGCACGACTACGCCGTTGGCTACGGAGTTGGCGCTGGAGAAGGCGATCCCCAAACAATGGAAGCAGCACGCGCATCACTGGCTGATTCTGCATGGCCGTTATATTTGCAAGGCGCGTGCACCAGAATGCGGCCGATGCCCCGTGCGCGAATGGTGCGGTTACAAAGCCAAGCTGGTATAAAAAAAGGCCGTGCACAAGGCACGGCCTTTTAGATTGGTTGCAGCGGCGCGCTTATGCGGCTTTTGCTTTGCTCGACTGGGTGTTTGCTGCACCCTTGGCATCTGCTGCATTGCGGATATTGCCAGAAATCTGGCCACCACGTTGGATTTCGATTTCGCTGTAGGTAACATTACCGCGCACGCGACCCGACGATTGGATCGTCAGTTTGCCGCGAACGATGATGTCACCTTCAAACGAGCCGGAGATCTCGGCGTTGTCAACTTCTGCGGTGCCTTTCAGCGAGCCGGTTTCCGTCAGCTCGACCGTATGAACATCGCGCATGGTGGCATCCACCATCCCTTCGATGACGACGCGATCACAGCTCGTGATCTCACCTTTCATCTGGATGTCTGGGCCAACCGTGAGCACGCGCTTAGAGGAGCCACGTACCGCCGGCGTTGGCGTGCGTGTTTCACTCGAAGCATTGCTGCTGCTTGAGCTGCTATTGGCTGCCACAGGTGTGGTGTTCGCTGCGATTGGGGTTGGCGTGCGAGCCGCTGCTGCCATTGCTGCTTGCGGCGGCGAAGGGCGGAACGGCTGCGATTGGTTGGCCGGAGCCATCGCAGGCATTGGGTTGCTAGGCGCGGATGGTTGCGAGGAAGGTGCGGCAGCGGCTGCTGTCGTCGACGTGGTCTCGCTCGATTCGCTGATTAATTCTTCGGTGCCATCTTCT
>JAUIBB010000063.1 GCA_030427685.1 Alphaproteobacteria bacterium | reverse complement strand
ATCCGAAAAAAGATAAAACTGCGACCCGCTTCGATACGCTGACCTATCACGATGTACTGAGCAAAGACCTCAAAGTGATGGATGCTGCCGCGATCTCGCTGGCACGCGAAAACCAGATTCCGATCCTTGTCTTCTCTATCCACGATACTG
Organism: Alphaproteobacteria bacterium; assembly: GCA_030427685.1. Lineage (GTDB taxonomy): Bacteria > Pseudomonadota > Alphaproteobacteria > Rickettsiales > UBA3002 > QFOX01. Next base: position 10,560 of record JAUIBB010000063.1, on the reverse strand, counting down.
GCACTTTCAGCCGGGTGATTTGTGGCGAAGGCCTGTGCACGGTAATCAAAGACTAATCAAGGAGAGTTACAGATGTTATCGAACCTTACCCAACGTATGGAAAGCGCCGTAAAATCATTGAGCGCTGAGCTGGCTGGACTACGTACCGGACGCGCCAATACCAGCCTGCTTGAGCATGTGCAGGTAGAAGCCTATGGCAGCATGGTGCCGCTGAATCAGGTTGGCAACGTCACTGCCCCGGATGCACGCATGCTTTCAGTTTCCGTCTGGGATAAATCCATGCTGAAGGCCGTTGAAAAGGCGATCCGGGAATCAGATCTTGACCTTAACCCTGCCGTAGATGGCCAGACCATCCGCGTCCCCCTTCCTGCCCCTTCGGAAGAACGCCGTAAGGAAATGGTAAAAATCGCCCACAAATACGCCGAAAACAGCAAAGTGAGCATCCGCAATGTACGTCGCGACGGCATGGACGAGCTGAAAAAGCAGGAAAAAGATAAGCTCATCTCCGAAGATGAGCAGCGCAAACAAGCCGATCAAATTCAAAAACTGACCGATGAATTCGTCAAAAAAATTGATGAATTGCTGGTCGTTAAAGAAAAAGACATCCTCAGCGTTTAACCCTGCTTCAGCGCGGGAAACGTCGCTTACAGAGAATGGGCCGAATGACCGAGCTACTGGAAGAAACAGCTACGCCGCAAGGTACCTCCTTGCCAGAGCATATTGCCATCATTATGGACGGTAACGGGCGCTGGGCGACGGAACGCGGTGTCTCACGCGTACGTGGGCACAGCCAGGGCGGCGAAGCATTTCGTGGACTGGTAGAGGCCTGCCGCACCCGCCCTTTCATCAAGTACCTGACCCTTTACGCTTTTTCGATTGAGAACTGGAAGCGTCCGGCGGATGAGGTAGATGACCTGATGAACCTCCTGCGCCATTACATGAAGCGTGAAGCCGCAACCATGAATGAAAACAACGTGCGGATGCGCTTCATCGGCCAGTTTGACAACCTCGCACCAGACATTCGCCGTGATCTTGCCGAGGTAGAGGAGCTCACCAAAAACAATACCCGGCTTACCGTAACCATGGCGGTCTCTTATGGGGCAAGGCAGGAAATCCGTCATGCGATGCAGCAAATTGCCGAAAAAATTTCCCGTAATGAAATTGCACCAGACGCAATTGATGAAACCATGATTGCCGCGCATCTTCGCACGGCGGATATTCCAGACCCTGACCTCATTATTCGCACCGGTGGCGAGCAGCGACTCAGCAATTTCCTCTTATGGCAATCCGCCTATACGGAGCTTTATTTCGACAAGGTGCTCTGGCCAGATTACCTGCCAGAGAACCTCGATCAGGCGATTGCCTCCTTCAGCCGTCGCGAGCGCCGATTCGGCAAGCGCAATGCATAACCGTACCGCAGAGCTTACCACGCGCATTACCAGCGCCCTTATTCTGGGCAGCGCGGTACTGTTTATCACCTGGTGGGACCCCATTAGCTTTGCCGTGATGTGCCTGCTCGGCGGCGTCATTCTCGCACGTGAATGGTGGGCACTTACCCGGCAACGTAGCCGCTGGTTTATTCCTTTCGGCGTTTTTTATATCGGCTGGGCAATCATCAGCCTGATTGCCCTGCGCTATGCGGCTGATTACAAGGCTGTCTTTATCCTTTTTGCACTCGTGTGGGCGGGAGATAGCGCTGCCTATTTTGTCGGCAAAGCCTTTGGCCGCCATAAAATTTCTCCTCGCATCAGTCCGGGGAAATCATGGGAAGGGCTTGCAGGTTCTGCACTTGTCACCGCGCTGCTGTTTTATTTTTTCCTTGGTGGCATGGCTCATGCTTCTTTCTCGCACGCCCTGATATCCCTCTTTCTCGGCAGCCTTTTTGCCTTGGCCGGACTAGCCGGAGATTTGTTTGAATCTTCCCTCAAGCGCCACGTGGGTGTTAAAGATAGCGGCACGCTCATCCCCGGGCATGGCGGCCTGTTTGACCGGGTAGATGCACTGATTGCCTGCGCGATTATCAGCTGGCCGCTATTGCTCACCAGCTCGCTCTACCTGTTCTTCACCGGCCAGATGGGGAATTAGCCAATGCAGCCCTCCTCTCCTGTTCAGCCAGAATCCTCCGTTTCCACTGGCACTGCACCCCGCCGTATCAGTATTTTGGGCGCAACCGGCTCCATCGGTGATAGCAGTCTGCGCGTGATTAGCGAGCACCCGGAACGCTACCAGATTACCGCCCTCACCGCCCAAAATAACGCCACCAAGCTGATTGCATTGGCACAAACACACCGCCCTGAACTGGTTGCCATCGGCAACGAGGCACATGCCGCAACTGTGCGCGAGGCCTTAAACCCGCTTGGCATTAAGGTATTGGTCGGTGCGCAAGGCATCGAAGAAGCCGCAAGCCACGCAGCCGATATTACCGTAGCAGCCATTGTCGGCGCAGCGGGGCTGATGCCAGTCATGCAGGCGATTTCTCAGGGGCGCAGCGTTGCGCTGGCCAATAAAGAAGCCCTTGTGTGTGCAGGAGAGCTGGTAACGCGCGCCTGTATGGCACATGGCACTACGCTCCTGCCCATTGATTCTGAACATAATGCTATTTTTCAGGTGCTCGACAATGCGCACCGGGCACAGGTTGAAAAAATTACCCTCACCGCATCAGGCGGCCCCCTTCTCAACCGTCCACTAGATACACTTTCGCAGGTGACCCCAGAAGAAGCGGTTAAACATCCGCGATGGGAAATGGGCGCCAAAATCTCCGTCGACTCAGCTACCATGATGAATAAAGGGCTGGAGCTGATCGAGGCACATTACTTATTTTCCGCTCCGCCATCGCAACTGGATGTGTTGGTGCATCCAGAGTCCATCATCCACTCGCTCGTGCATTACGCCGATGGCTCGGTGCTGGCCCAGCTAGGTATGCCGGATATGGCGATTCCCATTGCCTATGCACTCAGCTGGCCAAAGCGCATCCCTGTCAGCACCCCGCGCCTGGATCTTGCGCAACTAGGTAGCCTGCATTTTATGCCGCTTGAAAAAGAGCGCTTTCCTGCACTCTCACTGGCCAAAGCAGCGCTGGATGCTGGCGCATCGGCCATGATTGCTCTCAACGCCGCCAATGAAGTAGCTGTGGCGGCCTTTCTTGAACGCAAAATTTCTTTTACCGCGATTGCGCAGACCGTTGCGCACGTGGTAGAACAGACCCCCCCGGTGGCTATCAGCACGCTTGAAGACGTGATCGAAGCCGACCGTCTTGCCCGAATTCACGCACAGGAATGTTTATGATCGCCACACTACAGTCGCTTTTCCACTATGCTTGGTCATTCGCCCTGATTATCAGCGTGATCGTTTTCGTGCACGAGTTTGGCCACTTCTGGGCAGCACGCTTATGTGGTGTTCAGGTGGATGTATTTTCTTTGGGCTTTGGCCGCGAAATACTGGGGCGCACCGATCGCCACGGCACCCGCTGGAAACTGGCCCTTTGGCCGCTGGGTGGCTACGTTAAGATGTATGGTGACGCCGGTGCGGCCAGCACTCCCGATTCGGAAGCGCTTGATGCAATGCCGCAGGAAGACCGCCGCAAAAGCTTCCACTATCGACCACTTTGGGCAAAAGCCATTATTGTATCTGCCGGGCCAGTAGCAAACTTTATCCTCGCGATTGCAGTCTTCACCTATTTCATTTTTACCGTGGGCCTGAATTCGACAGAGCCAGTAGTCGGTGAATTGATTGAAGGCACCCCGGCGGCAGCCTCTGGCCTTCAGGCTGGCGATCGCATTACCGCAGTTGATGGTGAACTGATTCAGCGCTTTAACGATATTCCTGCTGCGGTCATCACCAATCTCGGGCAGCCAGTCACGCTGGATGTTGAGCGCGGAGACGAGCATTTCCAACTCACCTTAACCCCTATCCTGCGTGAAGAAACAGACAAGTTGGGCAACACCGAAAAGCGCCCACTACTGGGCATCCGTAGCCAGCGCATTGTGTATCGCGATGTGGGCCTGCTTACCGCCCTTGCCGAAGCCAGCCGACGCACATATGGCATGTGCGCCAACACCCTGCATGTGCTGGGGCAGATGCTCTCGGGAGAGCGTAGCACCGACAACCTGAAAGGCCCTCTGGGCATTGCCAAACTCTCTGGCGAGGTTACAAGCCAAGGCCAAACGACGAGCGAAACGCTGCATACCATTCTTTGGTTTATTGCGCTGCTATCGGTCAATCTTGGGTTTATCAACTTGCTGCCCATTCCCATGCTCGATGGTGGGCACCTTGTCTTTTATTGCCTCGAAGCCCTGCGCGGACGCCCCATGGCCGCCAGATTTCAGGAATATGGCTACCGTGCAGGGCTGACCCTCATCGTAGGCCTCATGGCCCTCTCCCTCTTCAACGACGTCCGCAACATGCTTTAAAAAAGTGCGCCGGGGAGCCGCTACTGCTTCAGGGTTGCTTCGATGATGCCTAAGGCTTCGGTTACGTGCGATGGCTCGATAATCAGGGGGGGAACCAGACGCAGGACGTTGGTAACGGTAGGCGAAGTCGTAAGCCCACGCTCTAGCAGCTGTGTGGCCAATACCCGCGCATTTCCGGTTGGCTCCAAGCCTACCATCAGCCCTACACCGCGGACATCGCGTATTTTTTCTGGATAGCGTGCCTGCAGCTGTTTCAACCCATCCTGCAATGCATTCCCCATTGCCTCGACATGCGCGAACAGGCCGTCGGCCAGCATCAGATCCAGCACGGCATTGCCAACGGCCATAGCCAGTGGATTGCTGCCGTAGGTAGAACCATGCGATCCTGCCGGCAGGACACTGCCCACGCGTTCTGTCACCAAGGTGGCACCCAGTGGAAAGCCATTGCCGATGCCTTTGGCAGAGCTCACAATATCCGGGGTAATTCCGGCACGCTCGAATGCAAATAGCTGGCCGGGACGGCCATAGCCACACTGCACTTCGTCGCACATCAACAGGATGCCTTCTGCATCACACAACGCGCGCAATGCCTGCAAGAAGTCTAATTCCGCGACCTGCACGCCCCCTTCACCCTGAATTGGCTCAATCAGGATTCCGGCCGTATTCTTATTTATCAATTCTTTGACAGTCCCTATATCGTTCAACAGGGCGCGATCAAACCCATTCAAAAGCTGACCAAACCCTGTGCGTGCAGAGTCGTTCCCCCCCGCAGAAATACCACCATAGGTACGGCCATGAAATCCGCGATCAAAGGTAATCACCCGGTGCCGATAGGGTGCACCTGTTTCATAGTGATAGCGGCGCATAAACTTAATGCCTGCCTCTACGGCCTCTGCCCCGGAAGAGCAGAAAAATACGGAATCTGCAAAGCTGGCCTCTACCAGACGCGCCGAGAATCGCTCGAGCTCTGGAGTCGTAAACTGGTTCGAGCAATGCCAGAGAGTGCCAGCCTGCTGCTGAAGCGCGTCAACAAGGTGCGGATGGCAATGCCCAAATGCGTTGACGGCAATCCCCGCAGCAAAGTCCAGATAGCGCTTCCCTGTGTCATCAATCAGCTGCACCCCTTCACCACGCACCATGCGAATGCCGGAGCGGCGATAAATCGGAAGGTAAGACGTAATCGACATGCGTGTGCTGCCTGCGTTGGGTGAGGAAGGGGTTATTAACAGCTAACCTGCTAATCCTCAAGATTATTAGCTTTTAAGCCGCCATCCCCGTGCGAACATCAACCGTGCCAGCATAAAAAGCAGCGTGTTTACGCCAAGCAAGACCCAGACTCCCAACGCGGGATCGGTATCCGAAGCGCCCGTCATCGCGAAACGAAAGCCATCAATCATGTAAAAGAAGGGGTTCGCGTGGCTGATATGCTGAAAAAAGACCGGCAGATCATTCACCGAATAAAACGTACCCGAAAGGAAGGAGAGTGGCGTCACAAAGAAATTGCTGATGGCCGAAACCTGATCTGGCGTGTTACCGATAATCCCCGTGATAATGCCGAATAGTGACAGCATCATCGTTGCCGCCAGGCTGAAAAATAACAGGTAGGCCCAGGAGTGCACTTCCAGTGGCACAAACAGCGACATGGCCACGGCGACCGTACAGCCAACCATTAGTCCACGGGTCATTCCGCCCAGCATAAATCCCATTTCGAGCTCGGCTGCCGAAAGCGGCGGCGTCAGCCAATCAATGATAACCCCCTGTAGCTTCGCGATCATGAAGGAAGAGGATGTGTTGGCAAAGGCGTTTTGCACCATGGCCATCATAATCAGGCCCGGAGCGATAAAATTGATGAAGTGCATACCGTGGATCATCCGGGCGTTTCCACCCAGCGCCAGCGCAAAAATCGCGAGAAAAATCGTCGTCGTAATCATCGGCGCAACCAGCGTCTGATTCCAGACTTTCAGAAAGCGCCAAGTTTCACGTTTATAAAGAGTTGCGGTGCCGATGAGGTTGATCTGCATAAAACACACGGGGATTGGAGGTGAAAATCTCCGTGCTGTTTAGCAATGGTTGTGCAGGCAGCACAATAGAATTCGCAATTCACTACACATCATCAGGGGGATTTACGCGGCCAGGCTTGAGAGCGGCGCTGTATTAAAGACAATATCGTTATTGCGCGCATAGAGATAGGCTGCGAATGCCTGCGCGCCAGACAATGCCGTAGGCGCATCCAACTGAGGCTGTGCCGCAGCTGCTTTTTCTAATTGAGCTTCTTGCGTTTTTTGCAAGGCATCGCGCGCTTGTAGCTGCCGCAAGGCGGTCAGGCTGTCCAACGTGGTTTCTACTAGTGACGGCGGATTTTTAATGGGAAATTTCGACAGGCGGTGACCACCGATGGCCACTTCTGCAAACAGCGCCAATTCGTCAGACGGTGAAAGCACAGGCTGAAGGCGTGCGAGGCTGGTGAGGTTATTATCCTGACGCTGCCCCTGCTCCTTGCGGAGAAAATTCTGGTTAGAAGACTCACGACGGGCTTCATCAGATACAGCTGTAGCCGACGCGTGCAGATCTGCTAGTGCCCCGGCCCTTTTTTGGGCCAACAGCAGTAGTTCTGCCGAAAGATCTAGCGTATTGTTTAGTCCCGTTACCGGCACGCCATACCCACCTTGTTACATTGCCAAATGCTTTACGCCATGTTTCCCCCTTACAGGAGAACAGGGTCTTTTTCACCTTTCATCGTAACAGAATTCACAAAAAATGCAAGCGGGATCAGGCTGGAAATCCGCGATGTCACAGAATTGTCAAGAAAAAAGGGGGAGCAGTTGCTCCCCCTTTTGCTTGTTCTTGTTATCCAATCCTAGCGGCGGTCGCCCATGATCCGCATCAGGTTGATAAACAGGTAAATAAAGTCGAAATAGAGCGTCAATGCACCCATAACAGAGCTGCGTGCCAGCCCATCCGGCGAACCGGCGTTATGATAGTACAGCTCTTTTACTTTCTGGGTGTCATATGCCGTCAATCCGAGGGCCAGTGCCACACCAACATAGGAAAGCGCCATTTGCAGCGCGCTCGATGCAATAAACATGTTTACGATCGAGGTGATAAACACCGCCCACAAGCCCACAAACAGGAAGCTTCTCCAGCTCGTCAGGTCACGCTTCGTTGTGTAGCCGTACATGCTAAGCAGCCCGAAAGTTCCCGAAGTAATGAAGAACACCCGCAAGATGCTTTCACCCGTATAGATGTGGAAGATCGAGAAGAGGCTCAGCCCCATCAGCCCGGCATAGCCCCAGAACATCATCTTCAGGCTTTGCGTGCTCATCGTGTGCATACGGAACATCATGACAAAGACCAGCGCAATTGGTGCAAAAACAACCAGATAGCCAAGCCCAGACATGCCGATGCTGCCATCCGGGCGCATCGAGAGCATCATATTCATAAAGGCATCCGATGTCCCCGCGAAATACGCGATGATACCGGTCAAAAAGACGCCGCTAGCCATATAGTTATAGACTTTCAGCATATGGCTGCGAAGTCCCTGGTCAACCGCCCGGGCCTGTCCCGACGCTACGGTTGATTGGCGTTCCCATGCGTTCATTGTATTCCTCCAACTATGGTTTGCATCACGATTGTTTCGCGATTGGGCGCATTATATCGCGCCTTCGATCCCAGATGCAATCGTTACCCGATTACATGTAGGTAAGTTCATCTAAATTTCCAGCCCCGTGACGATTATAGTAGCGCCATCATCATGGGGGCAATATCCCCAGTGCGCGAGAACCCCTGTATATCCGGCTGGCCAGCCAACTTTTTGCTGAGCACATACTTGGTAACATAATAGGTTGAGAATTCCGGATCAAAATAAACGGCGTTATTACTTTTTCCTGCGAATGCTGTGCGATCATGTACCAGCTCGACCCCCCGATTTTCAAGCGCTTCCGCGAATTCGGCATCGTAAGGCGTGCTCATCTCGTAAATCTTGCCGCCATTTTTTAGTTTTTCTTTATTGGCAAGGTTTGTGGCCAACCGTTCGTCTGAGAGTGTCCAGTTATATTCGCGTTGTTTTTCCGACATTATTCCTCCGCTTCACGGCAGCACCCTAACATACCTATCACAATTGGCAAATTAGCGCCGCGTGCACTGCGAAAGACGCTTGCATTGACGGGAGAATCTGGCTATAGAACGCGTCCCTCATTGATCTGGGGGACAGTTGGTGCCGGGCGAATATGGCTGCCTGGGCGCCGCTTATCAAGGGCTTAGCCCACAACACTAGGAGCACGAAATGCCAAAAATGAAGACCAAAAGCGGAGCAAAAAAACGCTTCAGCTTGACCTCGACCGGTAAGGTGAAAGCCAACCAGTCGGGCAAACGCCACATGATGCGCCGCCGTTCCAAGCGGTTCATTCGTGATTCCCGCGGAACCGTAATCCTGAATGATTCGGATTCCAAAGTGATCAAAAAATCATTCCTCCCCAACGGTTAAGGAGCAGCATCATGGCACATGTTAAACGCAGCGTCACGAAACGTGCACGTCACCGCAAAATTCTTGAAATGGCAAAAGGCTATCGTGGCCGCGCCGGTACCTGCTACCGCGTAGCACACGAGCGCGTCGAGAAAGGCCTGCAATACGCCTATCGCGATCGCCGCAACAAAAAGCGCACCTTCCGCGCATTGTGGATTCAGCGTATCAACGCTGCCGCACGCGATAACGGAATGATCTACTCGCAATTCATGAACGGCCTTGCAAAGGCTGGCGTAACGCTGGATCGTAAGGTTCTTGCTGACATCGCCGTCCACGATGCGGCCATGTTCACGTCGCTTGCCGAGCAGGCGCAAAAAGCCCTCAAGGCTTAAGTCAAAACGGGGCAGTCTTCGGGCTGCCCCTCTTTGTCCTCCCGGAGAGCAGCCGGGATCCATCTTCTCCCGCAGATGGATGCTGAATCCAGTTCAGCATAATAGCTGAAGGTTTATATGCCCCTCACTGAACTCACTACCCGCGCGCTTGCCTCCATTGCTGCCGCCGACTCGGTCAAGGCACTTGAAGAGCTACGTGTCCACATGCTTGGCAAAAGCGGTGAGCTGACGGCCCAGCTCAAAACCCTCGGTGCCCTGCCACCCGAGGAACGCAAAGAAAAAGGCGCGGCCCTCAATCGGGTAAAAGAAGAACTTAGCGCAGCACTCGAAGCCAGAAAAACCTCCCTCGAGACCCAAGAACTGGATGAACGGCTAGCAAGTGAGACTATTGATGTCACGCTGCCCGCCACCCCCTCGATGACAGGCAGCATCCACCCGATCACGCAAGTGACAGAAGAGCTGATCGCTATTTTTGCTGATTTTGGCTTCCAAGTAGCTGAAGGCCCTGAGATTGAAGATGATTTTCATAATTTTACGGCCCTGAACATACCGGAGTCACATCCGGCACGGCAGATGCACGATACATTCTACCTGAAGGGTATTCTCGGCGATGCGACGGATAACGCCGTAGCGCAACACGCCGTCCTGCGCACCCATACCTCGCCCGTGCAGGTTCGGACCATGCAATCCCAGACCCCGCCTATTCGTATTATCGCCCCCGGCGCGACCTACCGCTCTGACTCGGACATGACCCATACCCCCATGTTCCACCAGATCGAAGGGCTGGTTATCGAGAAAAACATCCATATGGGGCACCTCAAAGGCCTGCTGCACGATGCGCTTGGCGCTTTCTTCGGGCTGGAGCAGGTTCCCATGCGTTTTCGCGCCAGCTTCTTTCCCTTCACTGAACCTTCGGCAGAGGTGGATATTGGCTGCAAACGTGGCCGCGATGCGCTGGTTATTGGCGAAGGCTCTGACTGGCTGGAAGTGGCTGGCTGCGGCATGGTACACCCGAATGTCCTGCGCAATTGCGGACTGGATCCGGACGAATGGCAAGGGTTCGCCTTTGGCTGCGGCATTGAGCGCCTCGCCATGCTGAAATACAATATTCCCGATCTGCGTACGATGTTTGCTGGCGATGTCCGCTGGCTGAACCACTATGGCTTCCGTGCGCTTGATATTCCCTCACTTGTGAAGGGAGTCACCGCATGAAATTCCCACTTTCCCTCCTCAAACGCTTCCTGACAACGGATGCCTCCCTTGATGTAATTGGCGACACCCTGACCGCGATCGGGCT
>JAUIBB010000062.1 GCA_030427685.1 Alphaproteobacteria bacterium | reverse complement strand
GCCCTCCATATTCCAAACGCGGCCAACCGCTTCTTGTTCACCTACTTTCTAAACCAGCGCAGGAAAGCGGAGGAAGCACGCAAACCCTTCAAGCTTTCCGCAGAGGAACAGCAACAGTGGGAGCGCGTAAAAATATTACAGCCTATCAATACCGATGAACTCTTCGGCGTTCAGATCGGATTCCAGACCCGCCATAATCAATCCAATCATCTCGATACTATCTCTGCGGCACTCGCGCATGACCCGGTATTATCGAAAATACCTTTCCGCAAAGAGTTTCCACCGCTACCGCCCATACCGAGCAGCACCACGCTGGATATTGAAGCAAGCGCCGAAGCACTTTATGAGCTTGCCTTCCTTTACATGCGCTACGATGCGCTAAGAACCAGTATGACCTGGGCGGGGAAAATTGATTTTCATACCCTGCACCGCACCCAGGACGAGAAGGGCAGGCCGTGCCTGGCTTTCCGACATCAAAAAGGGTCAGAAACAGTAGATGCCGCCAACCCCGAAGCGGAATTGAAACGTGAATGGGCGCTGGGTGTTCTTGATGAGTTCTGCCGTACGTTCAACCCCAGCATCAATTTTTCCACATGGAACGACCCGACGAGGCTGGAGTTCAGGAATCACGGTTTATCAACACCCGCGCTGATCCAGCAAGCGACCATCGATACCATTAATGGCGATCTGCCACTCGACCGCAAGCAGGACCAGATCTATGGTACGAACTTTCCAAAATTCTCGGACTTTCACCGTTTGAAACATACGAAGTGCGTTAGCAACGCTACCTATCCAAACCCGGTGATGAATAAGTATCCGCTGTTGATCGACCAGTTGGATGTTACCTTGAAGCTGATCGGCTATGAGGATGCCAAGCTCAGCCTCAACGATGCGCACCTGAAACCGATTCGGGATATCATGAAAGTGCTCCACGCCATTCGCGCACGCGACGGTGCCTATGGCTCCTACCTTGGTGAACAGGCATCACGCGATGCCATTTATGCCCACAATAAACGGCTTGATAAAAAACCGGTAGACGAAGGCTATCTGGAACCTAAGGACCATCCGGACAGCATCCTGTTCAACGACGAAATTATTGCGTTTGACTATCAGGCACTGGAGCATGCGATCGCAGAGGCGAAAATTGCTGCCGAACGTTTCGGCGATGCCCGCCTGCGTAAGGATTTTGGACATATGTTGCAGCGTCTCGAAGGCTACATGGCCTCCACTAAGACCACCGCGCAGCAATTTATGGAAGGTGAAATTCTGGAGATTGACGACACGACGGTGAAGCCCGTGTTCAGCGCCTTTAAACGCTCCACCGCAGAACGTGAGATTTACGAGGTCAGTATCATCGATGCCGTTGCTAAAGAAAAATATGGCCTCAAAGATGCCGCCAGTCTTGCACAGAAGAAACATGCGCTACTGACCGAGTTGAAAGGGCTTATTGAAGAATCGGCCTATTGCGAGCGAGTCAGGCCGGCAATTGCCGGGGACAAGCTCATGCTGACCGATCCCCCTCCCTACATCGCCCAATTCCTTGACAGCATGCTGATGCCAGCAAAAGGCATTGCAACCGCGATGGATGAGCTACAAGAAAAAGTCGCTGCCACTGGTAAAAAATTCCAGCTGGGGAAAATCAAAACAGATCCAAAAACAAAGCTACAGACGGTGACCTTGCTTAACCCCGCCAAAATCGCCCCTCGAGAACGGGAGCACTATTATACATCCCTTCTGGATGCGATCGAAGTGCAATTCCCGAAAGAAAAACACCCCGGCATGAAAATCAAAACCGCTAGAATGCAGGATTTGTCGATTGAGAACGCGCCTCCGGCACTCATTGGCGCCTTGCAACAGGCGCTGGGTGTCGCCGTCGGCCAGGGACAAGGCCAATAGATTTTTACACTAACCTGCCTTGCATAGAGGGCGTAGCCACAGGAAGCTTTTCGACCTGCGCCTGTGTTGCAGCGATGTGCGTGCGTGGTTGCAGCGACAACGTTTGCAATAATTCAACGGCCAGTTCTTCCGGGTGACGGTCCTGAAAGCGGAGCTCTTTCTGGTGGATGAGGTAGTCGGCGGTGGCGGTGGCGAGGTGCTGTTGCTGCGCCGGGGGCAATGCGGCGATATGATTGGCGGCAGCCGTGATAATAGCCTGTTGCGCAGCACTACGCGCCTCAGGAGTCCCTCCCGCTTTTTTAGAACCGGAAGTCATCACATCGCTGAAGATCGCCGTTCCCATTGCCGCCACCGACAGACCTGACATCGCAAACAGACCTTTGCGGTAGCGATCACCCTGCGGCAATTGCATGGCAGCCCGGTACTCGCCGCGCGCCTGAAACCCATTCATGAGATCCCCGGCGACCAGCAGGCCACGCGTATAGGCGAGCGGCTTTTGCTGCACCTTTCCCCATAACGTACCGCTTTGCCCTTTTGCCGCAATTTGTGCGGGGGTTTTCTCGGGGATGATAATCGTCGCCAGTGCGCCTACCAGCATCAGTGCACTCTGCCCCAGATTCGCCTTACCTGCCTGTACATCGCCGTCGCGCAGGCGCAATGCACCGCTGACGGCAAAGCCCGTGGCAGCCAGCGCGTTATAGGCATTCTCGCACTCAATGGGGTGGGCGTAGAAAAAATCTTCGATTTTTTTGAACCAGCCGTGGCGCGCTGCGTGGTCAGCCTTCCGCAGGGTAGCGGCATCGAGCGGCACCCCTTCCTTCCGAAGGTAGTCGGCCAGCTTCTCCTCCAGCCGTGCCTGCTGCGCATCAACCGAACGGTCGCCGTATTTGGCCAGGAAAAACCCGCTGCCACTCCACAGCAATGCCGAGGCCATGCGCCCACTCCCGGCCTGCCGTGACTCCGACGTCGCGCCCATCAGATGCGCAATCAGCCCGTTCGTAAACAGCGCCGCATTGCATACCAGAAAGCCGATGCCTCCAAGTTGACGTTTTTCCATAGGTTACACTACTCCACCCACCAGTGTAGCATGGGGAAATGACAGTTTCATGACATGGAATGATTTTATTGTTTTATTAAATCAGCACCTTGATAGCTTCACCCGACTACGGAACCCATTGCTCTACCACCCAGTCAGCAAAAGGAATGCTACAGGTAAATGCCGGGGAAACCGCGTTAAGCACGTGTACAGACCGGGCATCTCCTTCAACCACAAAATCCTGCACCAACTGTCGGGTCCGGGTATTCAGAAGCTGCGCGCGAATCCCGGGTGTGCTCCACTGATTAAAATGCGCTGCATCAACCCCCTGTACCAACCCCATCGCAAGATTAACAAGGTGCGCCCTCCGGTATTTTCGCATTTCCTCGAAAGCAAGACGCCGGAATCCGAAGGCGTTCGTCAAGAATAGCTCCGCTTGCCAACGTAGAATCTCAGCCATCTCACGTGCACTAAAATGGTCAAGCCCATGGTAGTGCTGCCGCCAGAATGCAGGGATAGCAGTGGGGCCAATCTTGACCTGACCATCCACTGTAATGGTAAAATGTACCCCAAGAAAAGGATTGTTGAGGTTTGGAACCGGGTAAATATTAACCTTGAGTGGTGGATGCACGCCCGTGTGCTTCAAGTAAATTCCCTTGAATGGTAAAATGGCATAGTCTTGGCAGAAACCAAAGTCACGGGCCACTCGATCCGCATAAAGCCCCGCACAGTTCACAAGAACACCTGCCTCGAAACGCTCCCCTCCAGCTTCAATGACATTACCGTCAAGGCGTTTTAGGTAAGGCTTCCCTGTAAGGATTCGCACACCCTCGGACTCCAGCGCCGTGCGCATATGCAAGGCGATTGCCACCGGATCAACGGTCGCCGTATCTGGCGAATATAATGCCTGCTCGTAGGTGCGGGCATGAGGCTCAATAGCATGTGCCTCCTGCGCATCTACAAGCTGCACATTGACACCATTAAGATCCCCCCGCCGTTTGAGTTCTAATAATCCGGGTAGTTCGTCTTCATTGCGCGCCACAACTAGTTTGCGCGATAGGTTAATGGGTAGCTTATGCTTTGCGCAATACTCGCGCATTGCTCTAGAGCCATCACGACAAAATTTTGCCTTCAGCGAATCAGCAGGATAGTAAAAGCCTGCATGCATTACCCCACTATTACGACCACTGCTATGGCGAGCGACCTGTGGCTCTTTCTCAAGCAAGATAATATGTGCCTTAGGATTTCGCGCTTTAAGCTTGCGGGCAATGGTAAGGCCAATAATGCCGCCACCAATGATCAAATAATCTGCTGTATGTGTCTGCATACTTTTCTGTTAGCGGCCAGCACCTGTTACCGCAATGGCTTTTGGTATTCGGGATTATGCTTGTCATGCTCTGCATGGTCGGTTACGCAACGAAGGCATCTGTGAGGGGCTATGATCCGCCGTGAGTTACTGCTTTTCCTGGTATTCGGCTGCATGGCCGTCGTCCTTGATTTTTGTACCTATCGCGGATTGCTCTGGTTTGTCACCGACAACCCATCGCTCGCAAAGGGCTGCGGCTTTCTCGCCGGGACCGTGTTTTCATACCTTGCCAACAAATATGGGACATTTGGCCATGTCCCCCATACGCGCGGGGCGATCCGGCGGTTTGTGCTGATTTATACGCTATCGCTCGGGCTGAACGTGGGGGTGAATGCGGCCATGTTGCTGCTCAGCAGCGGGCTTTCCTACCGGATTACCCTTGCATTTCTGGTCGCGACCCTCCTCTCGGCTGCGTTTAATTTCGTGGGACTGAAGTTTTTTGTGTTTTCCGCGCGTGTGGCGGCCTAAGCATGGCTGAAACCGTGAGTGGGTGGGCTCTAGCAGGCCTAACTGCCTGCCAGCAGGGGAATTAGGGCTGGCGAACCCGCAGATTTCCGCTATAAGCCTCCCCCATGAACCAGTCTTCACTCCCATTGCTTGCGATCATTGGCCGACCGAATGTTGGCAAATCGACGCTGTTTAACCGGCTCGTTGGCAAAAAGCTGGCGTTGGTCGATGACCAGCCCGGCGTCACCCGCGACCGCCGCTATGCAGATGGCGCGATCGCCGATATGAAGTTCCGCCTGATCGACACCGCCGGGATGGAAGAAGCCGCGCCGACTGCACTCGCTACCCGCATGTTCGACCAGACCAAAGCCGCCATGGAAGAAGCGGATATCCTGCTCTTCGTGATCGATGCACGCGAAGGGGTGCTCCCGATTGATGAGCATTTTGCTAAGCTGGTGCGCTCTGCAAACAAGCCCGTTATCCTGATTGCAAACAAGGCCGAGTCCTCGCGCGCGAACGCAGCGGGCGATATTTATTCGCTGGGCTTCAACCCAATTGTGCTGCTTTCGGCAGAGCATGGCGAAGGGATGGGCGATCTCTACGAGGCACTGGAAGAATCGTTCTCTGCAAACGGCTTTGCCTTGCCAGAAGCGGCCCCTGCCCGTGCCAAACGTAAAAAGAAAGTGGAGCTCACCGAGGAAGGCGATATCGACCTTGGCCCCGTGCTCGACCGCAGCAAGCCGATCAACCTTGTGATCCTTGGTCGACCGAATGCAGGAAAGTCCACCCTTGTGAACGCGTTGCTGGGGGAAGACCGGATGCTGGTCGGCCCAGAGGCGGGTATCACGCGGGATACCATTTCGATTCCGTTTGATTATCACGGCACAAAATTCCAACTGCACGATACGGCTGGCATGCGCAAGCGCGCCAACGTGCAGGAGAAGCTGGAAAAGCTGGCCGTGAATGATTCTATCCGCGCACTGACCTATGCGGAAGTAGTAGTGATGCTGATTGACGCCACCGCCCCGCTAGAACGGCAGGATGCCACACTGGCCTCGCTAATCGAGCGTGAAGGGCGCGCCTGCGTCCTTGGCCTGAATAAGTGGGATTTGATTCCCGTTCCCCAGCGCAAAGCGATGCTGGAAGAAATTGAGTATATGCTGCGCAAGCAGCTTTCGCAGCTTGCGGGCATTACGGTTGCACCCGTTTCCGCCCTTAAGAAGTCTGGTCTGGATGCATTGGTAAATGCCTGCCTCACCGCACGGGAAGTGTGGGATAGCCGGGTGCCAACGGCCGAGCTGAACCGCTGGCTGGAAACCACGCTGGCACATCACAGCCCACCGCTGGTGCGAGGACGCCGCCTAAAAATCAAATACATGACGCAAGTAAAAACCCGTCCACCGACATTCCATCTCTTCTGCAACATGGCCGATGAATTCCCCGGCGCGTATCTGCGCTACCTTACCGCAGGGCTGCGCGAGGCATTTGGCATGGAAGGTACACCCATCCGCCTGATCCTTAAAGAGAGCAGCAATCCGTTTGAGAAACACAAGCGGCGCATCAATAAGTAGCGCGAGCTGCCCGGCGTTCTAGATTTTGATTTTGGTAATATTTTCTAGGTCGATGATCTGCCCCTCTATTTTAAAATTACCGCGTAGCGGTGGTGGGGTTCGCGGGCCGTCGGTACCAATTAGGCCATTAAAAAGATTGCCGCTGCCACGCAGCTCACCCATCTTCTTAACATAGTATAGATCGTTTGGATCAACCGTCTGCTTTGCAGAGGTGGCTGGCTCAGAGGGTTCCGTGTAATACTCTTCTTCAGGCTCTTCCATGCTGCAATAATAGCAGAAATTGTGCAGCCGCATGTGACAGTTCCATGAAGACTACCTACTGCGCCTAAATACTCCAGCCTTCACCATATTCTTCGCGGGGGGCGGCAAGGCTTGCCAGTTCTGCAATCAATCCCATGGCACCAAAGCGGCAGGAGGCCATTTCCTGGTGGGACGCACTGACGGACTCGCCCTCGTCGCACATTCCAACGAAGCGCATGCCCGTAGCGTTCAGGTTATTCTGCGCGGTGCGCTGGCTGTTGACTCGGTAGGCGCCCCCCACTGCATGACCATCGATCAGATAGAGCATCGGTTCAGCAGGAGCGTCTTCAACACTGTCCACGGTCGGCACACCTTCCTGAATGATGACTTCGGTAGAGTGCACGCCCTCTTTGATGACGTTCATTTTATTGCGTGCTTTTTTGTTGATCTCAATCACCTCATCGCCAGATTTTACAGTCATGATGCCCATGCCATAGGTGCCAGAATCGGATTTGATATACACGTAAGGATCATCTGCAATCCCGTATTGTGCGTAGCGCGCACGCAGTTTGTGCAGCACTTTCTCGACCCCCATCGCTACACAATCCAGCCCCTTCTTCTCACCAAAATTTACCAACCCGCATTTGTGAAACTCGGTACTAATCAGCCATGGGTCGAGGCCGAAAGAGAGTGCAAATTCACGCGCCAATTTATCATAGGCCTCGAAATGAATGGACTTACGACGCCGGAACCAGCCTTGCGACGGGCGCGGCACGATGGGTTGCGAAACGCCACGCAGCCGCTCGGGGAATCCGCCCGTCAGGTCATTATTCAGCAGGATCAGTTGCGGACAAAAACCATCCGCCGCCTTTAGCAGACTACCTTCACGCAGCAGCGGCATCTGGCGAATAGGGTGGCCATCACTGGTTATCACATCAATCGGCATATCCGTTGCCGCCAGGCTTCCTACCTCGACCTCACATCCGGCGGCCTGCATAATTCCACAGAGCGCGGCGAGGTTATCAATATAACCCTGATTGCGCGTGTGGTTTTCGGGGATGACCAGCACCCGCTCGGTATTGCCGCAGCGCGCTACACGCGCCCTCACCCACTCCGCCGCCCGCGTCCGTGCAGCCTCAGAGAGGTGGTTGAACCCTGCGGGGAACAGATTCGTATCCACCGGCGCGATCTTGAAGCCCGCGTGGCGAACATCGACGGAGGCATAAAAAGGAGCTCCTGACTCGGCCGCGCGGGCCGCTAGCCATGCCGTCACCTCGTCGCAACGCGTCTCTGAAAGCTGCTTGAGCTGCTCAAGGATGATCGGGGTCAGGCTTGCCTGCAATGCAGTGGCAGATGACATGGGTTACTCCGTTGCGGTAAATCGTGGGCGTTCCTGCCAGTCGCCCCAGGCGGAGAGCGTCAGTGCGCATAAGGTAATGACCGCTGTGTCGGCACGTAAGATGCGAGGACCAAGCCCAACACCTGCGGCTGATTTTACATGACGTAGTGCGGCGAACTCTTCCGGGGTGAAGCCCCCTTCCGGACCCGCGAGAATCGCCCATTGCGTGGGGGCCGGGGCAGCTAATTTTTCGCTGATTGGCGCGCTGCCGCCACTTTCATCGCCATAGATCAGAGGCATATTGGCCGACCAACTTCCAAGTAATGACAATAATTTTACCGGCTCGCGTATTTCCGGCCAGTCAATGCGCTCGCATTGCTCGGCGGCTTCTTTGGCGATAGTTTCGGCACGATCCAGATTTACCTTATCGACAATGGTACGGCTGGTAATCACTGGCTGCAAGATGCTGGCCCCCAGCTCGGTCGCTTTCTCGATGATAGTCTCAAGCCTCCCCCCTTTGATCGGCGCAAAGCAAACGGTCAGTCCTACCGTTTGAGCTGGTGCACGGGTTTGGGTTTCAATGACGACATCGACTTCGCGCTTACGGATTGCCTGTATTGCACCTTCCCACTCGCCTCCTTCGCGATTGAACAGGCGCAGCTTGCTCTCCGGCTTTAGCCGAAGCACCTGTGTCAGGTAATGCGCCGGGTTGCCAGAAAGCGTGACAATGGCCCCTGTCGCTAGGGTAGCATCCGTCGCAAGGCGATAGCGGGATTTCATTTGCATGAATATTTCTTATCGCAGCGCGGCAAGCTGTGCTAGGGGAGAATCATGAAACTTCGTTCACTCATTCAGCTCATGCGGCTCGATAAACCGATTGGGATCTGGTTGTTATACTATCCAGCCGGATGGGCCGTTGCCCTTACTGCTGCACCACAGCAGATGTGGTCTTTACAAATCAAGATGCTGCTGGGCGCGGCGCTGACCCGTGCAGCAGGCTGTATTATCAATGACCTGACGGACCGCAAGCTTGACCAACATGTAGAGCGCACCCGTAATCGCCCACTGGCCTCCGGTGCGGTACAGCGCTGGGAGGCCGTGGTTGTGCTCGCCATTTTGCTGTGTGCGGCACTCTGTATTGCGCTGGCGCTACCGCCGCGCGTCTTCTGGCTGGCGCTGCTGGCTGTGCCGATGATCGCTGCCTATCCGTGGATGAAGCGCATCACCTGGTGGCCGCAGCTCTTTCTTGGGCTCACCTTTAACCTCAGCGCACTGTTTGGCTGGCTGGCAACCAGCACGCCCCTTAGCACCGCTGCCTTTACGCTCTATGCCGCGGCCATCTTCTGGACACTCGGCTATGACACGGTCTACGCCGTACAGGATATTGCGGATGATGCACGTGTGGGCATTCGCTCCTCGGCGCGCCGAGTGGGGAAGCACTTGCGGCCCTTCATTACCGCCTGCTATGGGGCCATGCTCCTCCTGCTACTGCTCACAGCGGCGCTGGCATCGCAGGGTCCATGGGTCTATTGCGGCCTTGCAGTTGCTGGCTGGCATGCATGGCGGCAAGTCCAACAGCTGCCCCCCTCGCCAGCACAGGCGGGGGAAATCTTCCGCAGCAACCGCTGGCTTGGCTTTCTGGTGCTGACGGGATTTCTGTTGGCACGGGCGGCCTGAACACGCCTAGCCCCTTGCCTTCACTGGAAAAAAGTGAGATGAAGGATGCATGTCTTTGTTTAGCCGCTCACACCCTGAAGACCCGGTGCCCCAACAATTTGGGGCTTGCGGCTATCCGCCTGCCTTCCTTGAGGCGCTGAGCCGGCATGACACCCATGCCCGGGAGTCCGGCGAATCGGCTGCGCTTGCGCTGGTTTCCATCGATAACCTCGCCATGATTATGTCAGGTTACAGCATGGCCGTAGCCGAAGCCGTGATGGAAGAACTGATGGGCGTGCTGGCCGCAGCCCCTATTGGTAATCCCGCCGAGATCATGCGTGTACAGCGCGACCAGTTTGGCGTGCTTATTCCCGGCACCAACGAAACGGAAATTGAGCAATGGTGCAAAGAGGTTGAAGATGCCATTCGCAGCTACAGCTACTCGTCACGCTATGGCGAGCTGCACTGTCTGTCCTCTACCTCCTACCAAATTCTACCGGATGTGTTATCACACCCAGAAGAAACCCTTGGACGGGTGATTGTATCGCTGACGGAAAGCCCAGCGCTTTTTGCCGCCGGCCATATCAGCAATGATATTTCTGGAGCCGAGAAACGTGAAGAGATGGGAGTTGCCAACTTCCTGGGGCAAGCCGTGCGTGAAAACCGTATCCGCCTTGCCTACCAGCCTATTATTGATAGCCGCACAGGCGAGGTGGCACATTACGAGGCCCTGCTGCGCCTGTTTGGTGAAGATGGTCGCGTGAGTTCTGCCGGTGCACTTATCCCAATTGCCGAGCGCATGGGGTTCGTACCGATGATCGACCAACTCGTCCTCAGCAAAGCCCTCGCAGAATTACAGGCCGATGCGGATGTGCATCTGGCAGTAAATGTCTCGAACCTGACCACACTGGATCCCGGCTGGCTGAATATCCTGACCGAAGCAGTTGATAACAACCCAGAGCTGGCTGCACGCCTAACAGTCGAGATTACTGAAACCGCCGTGCATAACGACCTCAAGCACAGCGCCCGCTTCTGCGCAGAAGTGCAATCGCTGGGCTGCCTTGTTGCACTCGATGATTTTGGCACGGGCTATACTTCATTCCGCCAGTTGCAGGCACTTTCGATTGATTTTGTGAAAATCGACGGCTCCTTTATCCGTGACCTGACGGATAATGCCGATAGCCGCCTGTTTGTAAAAACCATGCTGGATTTCATCCGTGGCTTTGGCCTGAAATCCGTTGCGGAATATGTCGAGACCGGTGAAATCGCTAAAATGCTGATGGAGCTGGGCGTTGATTATCTGCAGGGCTATTACTTCGGCAAG
>JAUIBB010000061.1 GCA_030427685.1 Alphaproteobacteria bacterium | reverse complement strand
TCCCAATTCTGTGACCAAATCTACGCGGTCATTGAGGATAAAGGCCACCCCATGTCGATGTGTAACCGGCAACAATTGTGCTGCTGCTGCACGTATTTGTTCGTCACTGGCATCTTTTAAACGTAGCTGGAATGCACCAACATCCCCTGCAGAAAGCGCCGCGTCGAGCGTCTTAGCAAACGCCAGCGGATCCAACGCCGGGGGCGAAACAAGGTATAGGCGGCACAGATAGGGTTCCTGAGGCATCCCCCCTATTTAGCGCAGTGCAACATAAAGGCAAGTTTCATCAAACTGTCACATACTGAATACCAGAAATCCGGTATTATTGTGTCAGGAGTACAAGCTATGGCAAATACCTATAAAGGCCCCGGGAAACTGTTTTCTACCGTTGGCGGCTGGTTTGTCGGCGGACTGGTGGGCGGCTTAGTGGCAACAGCACTGCTGTTCGTACCAGGCGGGGTTTTTCTGGCGCCGATCGCCTTTGCTGCCGGCAATATTGTTGGCGCAGTGAAGGGCTATCAAAGTGCGGCGCGCGGCCAGCGGCAATTTGAAGAAGCACAGATCGCGGTGGCCAGCACGCGCGTACAACCTGCCTATACAGCACAATCCTACGCGCCACAAATGGGCGCGACCCGATTTACTGACCGCATCCAATCGCGTGCGACACAAGGAAGCTACGCGGACGCTGTCCTTGCAGACCGCGCACGCAGCAGCGAGCAAGCCCGCTAGGCGTTACTTCGTCGATTTATAGATCCCAACAATTTCTGAGAGCAATTCCAGCGATTCTGCCTTTGGACGTTGGAAGGCGTTGCGGCCCATGATGGAGCCATCGCCACCACCAGCAGCGATGCTGCGCACTTCGCCCAACACATCCGCATTGCTCTTTGCACCACCGCCCGAGAAAATCACCAGACGACGCCCACCAAACGTAGTTTGCTTGATATGTGCAATCCGCTCTTCGAGGGTAGCGACGGGAATGTTTTCCTTCTCGTAAACTTTTTTAGCCTCTGCCTGCTCGATATGCGCGGTGGGCGGCTTTACCTTCACGATGTGTGCGCCAAGCAGTGCGGCCATGTGGGCGGCGTATGCGGTGACATCAATTGCGGTCTCGCCATCTTTCGAGAGACCCGCGCCACGCGGATAGCTCCAGATCACTACAGCAAGGCCGAGTGCCTTTGCCTCTGCCGCCAGCTCACGGATTTCTTCCATCTGGTCGTACGCCTGATGCGAGCCAGGATAGATGGTAAAACCAATGGCCGAACAGCCAAGACGTAGGGCATCCTGCGCGGTAGAGGTTACAGCCTGATCCGGCGCAGCATCTTTTGCTACCAGCGAGTTGTTGCTGTTTACTTTCAGGATCAGCGGAATCGCACCAGCAAAGGTATCAGCACCGGCTTCCAACATCCCTAGCGGGGCTGCGTAAGCATTGAGCCCAGCATCCAATGCGAGCTTAAAATGATAATGCGGATCATACGCTGCCGGGTTGGCAGCAAAACTCCGCGCAGGGCCATGCTCGAATCCCTGATCGACCGGCAGGATCACCATTTTGCCCGAGCCGCCGAGGCGGCCAGCCATCAGCATCCGCGCCAGATTGGCTTTGGTGCCGGGATTATCCGATTCATACCAGGAAAGAACTTCTTTGACTTTGCGTGTCAGTGCCATGGGTGCCTCATTTTATTGCGATGGGTTGGGTATAGCGGCATGGTCGTAGGGGTCAAGTCTTCGAATGCAGGAATTCTGAATCAAGCGGAATTGCTTCATGGCAGCGAATCGAGGTAAAGCCAAGTCGCCGTGCATCGTGGGCGATGGCGGGGTCATCGCCGCAGCATAATGTGAAGGTAAAGGTTGTATCCGGAAATTCGCGGTGCAGCTGATCCAGCAACGCACGGTAATAATTTACCCCCGCATGGCACGCAGCATAGGGGGGCGATTGCAAGTCACGCTCCCCGCCCTGCAATGCCGCACGGGCTTCATCAAGCCCGTTGACGATGCGCATGCTTCCCCTGATGCATGAGTGCAGCAATCCCCGGCAACTCTTTTCCTTCCAGCCATTCGAGGAATGCGCCGCCGGCAGTGGAAAGATAGCTGAGCTGCTGACTTAGCCCGGCATGCGCCAGTGCCGAAACGGTATCCCCGCCACCGGCAACGCTATGCAGCGCACCGCGGCGTGAAGCGGAAGCCACCATCCGCGCAATCTGCACGGTCGAGCCATCGAATGGCGCGGTCTCGAATGCCCCCACGGGGCCATTCCAGACCAGTGTTTTGCTGCGCCCAATGACATCCGCAATGGCCATCAGAGAGCGTGGGCCAATATCCAGGATCATCCCATCCGAAGGAATATCCGTAACATCGCACACGACCGAGGGTGCATGTGCCTTAAAGGCATCCGCCACAACGACATCGGTCGGCAGAAGAATGTTGCAGTTGCTGGCAGCCGCAGCGGCAAGAATATCGCGCGCTGTTTGTGCCATGTCACGTTCGCAAAGTGACGTGCCCACGTCGTGCCCTTGCGCGAAGAGGAAGGTCGTAGCCATCGCCCCACCGATAATCAGATGATCGACGCGTGTCAGCAGGTTGCCCAGCAACTCCAGCTTGGTCGAAACTTTTGAGCCACCGACAATTGCCGTCAACGGATGTGCAGGTGCTGCCAGTACACTGGTAAGTGCGGTCACCTCTTCTTCCATCAACCGCCCAGCGGCAGATGGAAGGTGCGCATTAATACCAACCACCGATGCATGGGCACGGTGCGAGCAAGAGAAGGCATCGTTCACATAGCAATCTCCCAGCGATGCCAGCGCTTGTGCAAATGCGGCGTCATTGGCCTGCTCTTCTTTGTAGAAGCGGAGATTCTCCATCAGGATAACATCGCCAGCCTCAGCACCATCGACTGCCTGCCGCGCGGTCGTACCAATCGGGTCTGGCGAGAATCGCACCGGGCGATCCCATAACGCTGCCGACAATGTATCCACCAATGGCGCAAGCGAGAAGCCCGGATCAAAGCCCTTCGGACGTCCCAGATGCGAGAAAATAACTACCTTTGCATGCCGCTCCATCAGGTATTGCAGGGTGGGGATAATACGCGTGATGCGGGTGGCATCCGTCACGCGGCCTGCGTGCATGGGCACATTCAGGTCGAGGCGCACCAGTACGGTTTTGCCATTTACGTTCAGGGATTCAAGAGTAGGAAGGGATGCCGTCATGCGTGCCTCAGGAATGCGGGAAACAATCTCCCACCGTTATAACCCAGCATCCGGCGTGCGCAAGCACTACTACCCACGTTGCGGAACCTGCATTGGCTCTGGCCCACGGGACGGTAGCGACTGCGTGCGCACTTCATCCGGCGCACTGGGGATGGCAGACTCCTTCACGCCACTGCGCAACATAACCTGCCCAATGTTTTTCACTTCGCTTAAAACATCCGGCGATAATTTCGCTTCAAAATAACCAGTTAGTTTTTGCACCAACGCATCGACCTTACCAAGCGCACGGCCAACCAACCCGCGCGACGGTTCTGCCGTGGGCTCAGCCCCAGCAGGCGGCGCTTCAGCCGATTGCTGTTGCATCTGCTGCTGCACTTGTTGTTGCTGCGCTTGTTGCATCTGTTGTTGTGCGGCGACGTCTGTTTCTTTGGGTGGCATGGCGGCTGTGCCCTGCCCTTGTGCCGCCGCCATTTGTGCAGCAAGCGCATCATTGCCCTGTGGCGGCTGACTTGCAGTAGCCTGTGCCTGCTGCACTTGCTGTTGGTGCAGTTGCTGCTGTTGCTCGGCAGAGAGGTTACCCGTTTGCTGCGCCGCCACCGCATCTGGAGTACCTTGCTGATGACGCTGGGTTTGCTGCATTAATGTCTGCGCCAACTGGTCATGCGTTTGTGCGTGATGCTGGTGATGCATCTGCGCTTCCCGTAGCAGCTGCTGCTGAATCTGCTGCTGCTCATTCAGCGCTGCTCCCTGCGACGGCGGCTGGAAGGCTCCCATATCCGGCGATATTTCTGGTGCGGAATCTGGCGCTCCCCAGCCGCTGACTTCCGCCTGATGCAATGGCTCGATGGATGGTGGGCTCAGCGTTTCAGGCTGATTATCGAGCATGTAGAAGCTGCGCGCCACATCTGCGGCGGCCTGCGTTTGTTCCTCATCCTGATTGCCACCGCCAGAAGAGCTATCACTCGAACTGCTGCCCCCGGTCAGGGCTGTGTTGAGACGGCGCAGCGTTTCAGGCCCGGCAATACCATCTGCACGCAATCCACAGCGGGTCTGGAATGCAGACACGCCATTGACGGTTGTCCCATTAAAAAATCCGTTGATCTGGTCGCGCGGATAGGCATCGACCCCGGCAAGGCGTCGCTGCAACTCGGAGACGAAGTCGCCAGAGTCACCAAACTTGAGCGTAATGTTGGACGGTAGGAACATGCATATGCCTGTTTTTACTGGCCTCTAGTTATAACGATACAGCCGCCAATTGCCAGCAGGAATTACGGCACGCCTCCGCATTTTCCATGCCAGACCGATCGGCAAAAAATCTCTCCCGCATCAACGGCTGGCTATCGTTGCACAGCCCGGGCGACTAGTCTTCGTCTGTATATTGCCGCTCGTTTTTCTCGTGGCGCTCCTGCGCTTCGATCGAGAGCGTGGCAACCGGGCGTGCTTCCAGACGCTTGAGACCAATAGGCTCGCCGCTATCTTCGCAATACCCATATTCACCATCTTCGATGCGACGAATGGCAGCATCGATCTTGCTGACCAGTTTCAGGTAACGGTTGCGCGTGCGCAGCTCGACACCGGCTTCGGTCTCCAGCGCGGCACGATCTGCGATATCGGCCTGATGCCAGTTTTCTTCGTGCAGGTGGTCGAGCGTCTCGCGGGACTCTTCCATCAGCTCCTTGCGCCAGGAAAGTAATTTCTGGCGGAAGTATTCTTCCTGCTGTGCATTCATATAAGGCTCGCTGGCAGTTGGCTTATACCCAGCAGGAAGCTTTGCAGGTTTGTAATTGCGCTTAGGCTTGGTTGAAATCGGCTTCGATACTTTAACGGGCGCTGCAGGTTTCGCCGCTTTGGGCGCAACTGCTTTTTTAGCTTTGGCTACGGGCTTTGCCTTCGCTGCTGGCGCTGCTTTTTTAACGGGCACAGCCTTCGTCTTTGCCTTTGCAGCAGGCTTTGCTTTGGAAACCGCCTTTGCTGCCGTGCTGGCCTTGCGTGCTAATGTTGCGGCAGGTTTTTTTGCCGGCGCCTTAGCTGCAGGTTTCTGCTTACTCTTTACCGCCGTCTTTTTTGCCGGAGCAGGTTTCTTCGCCTGAGACTTTGCCATAGTACAGCCTTCCTAGAGTGAATAACCCGGCTAAAATACGCAAAGCTGAATCCATCGGCAAGCGGTATAGCGGGGATGTGCACAGGGAGTAAGACACCCCTAGATGTCAGGGCTGTTATTTCCCAGCGCGACTTCGAGCTTTGCCAGCTCAACGGCGGCGCGTAATTCGATTTCATCGAGCACGCTGTTGAGCACAGGGTCATTCGTAGCACTGCGCTCCTGCGCTACGATCCGCTCTAGCTTCTCGATCGTGGCAATCGGCAAGGCCCCCAGCAACAGGGCATCCCGCAATTGCGCCAACGCTTCCAACGTCAGGCGTCCCCGCTTGTAGGCTTTGCGGCGCTTGAATTCATCGGCCTCAACCTCCTGAAGCCCCAGCAAACTATTCGCGGAGGAAAGCGCCGCCACAGGTGTCGCAAGCTCCACCTCTCCCGCTCCAAGCGCTGCCTCAGCACTGCTCAACGCATCTGAGAACCCAACGGAACTGGTATTGCCAGCACGGCGCGCAGCACGAGCAGCAATCGGGGGACGTGTATATCCTACTTTTTCAACCATCCGCTGATTATAGACAAGCATGCACTCAGGTGCAATGGGGGTGCCGCCGGCTGTGCGCATCTATCCCCATCTCTTTTACACACAGCATAGACGATTCAGCGCACACCCCACCCTCATACCCGACATCATCCCCCTGCAAATAACTTATTAAAGACAAGGAATTATAACGACATTACCGCAGTTGGCATGAATGTCGCATAGGGAATGCCAACAAGAAAAAATCTGGAGCTTTGCCCATGCCTCATTTCGCCCTTCGCTCGATACCTGCTCGCGCCAGCCGCCTGCCGCAGATGGTAGCGCTTGGCCTTCTGGCAATCGCAATCCTCTTCCCAGCCGCCTCTGCTCAGGCCGCGCGCATCAAAGACATCGTTGCCTTTGAGGGCGTGCGCGACAACATTCTTGTGGGCTATGGCCTTGTCGTTGGCCTGAACGGCACTGGCGACCGTTTGCAAAACAATGCCTTCACGGCAGAAAGCCTGATCGGCTTTCTGGAGCGGCAGGGGGTAAATACCCGTGGCGTTACCCTTGGCTCGAAAAACGTCGCCGCCGTCACGGTAACAGCAAAACTACCACCGTTTGCACGGGCAGGTGGCACTATTGATGTCTCGATCAGCGCGCTTGGTGATGCCAAAAGCCTGCTGGGCGGCACCCTGCTGGCCACCTCATTGTCCGGGCCAGATGGCAATGTATATGGTGTCGCTCAGGGCCCGGTCACCGTGGGCGGGTTCCAGGCTGGCGGCAATAGCGGGTCGAACATTACCAAAGGTGTCCCCACCAACGGCTTCATCAGCAATGGTGCCATTGTTGAGCGGGAGATCAACTTCCGCCTCAATGACCTGCCACGTGTTCGCCTTGCACTGCGCAATCCCGATGTCACCACAGCAAGCAACCTGATGCGCGCGATCAACCAGCAGCTCGGCGCAGGCGTCAGCAGCGTAGAAGATCCCGGCACCGTTACGGTCACCGTCCCCGTGAATTATAAAGGCGACGTGGTCGGCATGCTCGCGGATATTGAAACCCTGCCCGTTGTCACAGATCAGCCCGCACGCGTCGTAGTGGATGAGGCCACCGGCACCATCGTGATGGGCGAGAATGTCCGCATCAGCACTGTGGCGGTGGCACAGGGCAACCTGATCGTCAAGGTCGAGGAAACACCACAGGTTTCACAACCCAACCCCTTTGCGCCGGAAGGTTCGGCCACGGGTAAAGGTGCCGAGACGGTGGTTATACCGCGCACCGATATCACCGTCAGCGAAAGCAGCGGCAACAAGGTTGCTGTCATGCAAGGCGGTGCCACCCTTAAAGATATGGTCGCTGGCCTGAATGCCCTAGGCGTAGGTCCGCGTGACCTGATTACGATTCTTCAAACCATTAAGTCGGCAGGCGCTCTGCAAGCCGATATTGAGACACGGTAACAACGATGAGCATTTCTTCTCTGGCAACCCCGATGGATGCACAACTGCTAGCGCTAACGCAGGCACCTGCCGCGTTTGACCTCAACAATAAAAAGCCGTTGAGCATGGATAAAGTGGAGGCCACCGCGCAGGACTTTGAAGCGCAGTTCCTTTCGCAACTGCTCTCCAGCATGTTCTCAACCGTGGATCTCAAAGCCGGACTTGGCGGCTCTGAGTCTGAAGAAACCTACCAGTCTCTGATGATTAATGAATACGGCAAAACCATCGCACGCGCAGGTGGTATTGGCGTTGCCGACCAAATCAAGCGCACCATGCTTAAAATGCAAGAGGTAACCTCATGATGCAGACCGCCCCCGCCGATGCCCCTACGTTACCCGCCGCCTTTATCACTTCGGATTTCGATGTTGAGAAGCTGATTACCGTTGCCACGCGCCTCAATGCACTGCTGGCAGAGGAAAACCATCTGCTGAGCGCCATGCGCCTGACGGATCTGGCGGCGCTGCAACAGGAAAAACGCAACCTTACCCAACAGGTCGAGGCCTTCCAGCGCACACTGGCCGTGAACACAACGGCACTACAAGCTGCCGACCCCGAGCGGCGCGACCTCCTCCTTGCCACCACCCAACAGCTGGTAGGCGCGATCGAGAGGAACCTGCACCTCACCAGCGTGGCACAAAGCGTGAACCAGCGCGTAATGCAAACCATCGTTGAGGCTGTCGCTATGCAGCACCGTGTTGGCACCTATAGTCCTCAGGGGCAAACCAGTCAGGAACTCGGCATGGCGTTGTCTGTAAACCTCAACGAGCGCGCATAATGTTGGGTTCCCCTATCGAATTACTCATGAATACTTGCAACCATTAGTGACAATTGATAGACTGGGGCAGTCCCGCTTTGGTTTCAGTTGCTCGCGGCACGGGAGAGTTTTAGTAATGATGCGTGGAGAAATGGCAATGAGCGGCACCGGCCCCGCAGCAAGCGTAATGGCCCAGACATTGCCAGACCGGCTCCAGATCGAAAGCCGCTTCGGCTCGCTGACCGTAAACCCGCAACAAGCCGTGC
Organism: Alphaproteobacteria bacterium; assembly: GCA_030427685.1. Lineage (GTDB taxonomy): Bacteria > Pseudomonadota > Alphaproteobacteria > Rickettsiales > UBA3002 > QFOX01. The sequence goes on along the minus strand of JAUIBB010000061.1, from coordinate 2,560 downwards.
TGTTTCCGGCTGGCCTGCTTGGCATGCCAAACAAAATGCGCTTCTGCCTTACGCGCTTCCCATCTGAAAAAATGCAGCGCTTTAGCATCCTGCAATGCCTGGATGACCACTCTATTGCCTTTATTACCTTGCCGCTGGAGGTGGATAACCCACTAATTGAACGGGCCGACCTTGAGCAGGCAGCAAACGACCTTGAACTCCCGCTCGACGATATCGTCGCGCTGCTGATTGTCAGCGTCCACCGCGAATCCGGAGCGGCCAAACTCTCGGTGAACGCACGTGCCCCTGTGCTGTTACGCGTTTCGCTTAAAGTGGCGGCACAGTATGTGTTCCCTCACACCAAATACATGATTCGCCAGCCCTTATCGCTCTAACCAACGCCGAGGCTCCTATTACCAGTCCTTACACTGCCTATAGCCGCGCGAGCACAACAGTCAGCAAAACCCGACAAGTGGTCATGCTGTATGAGGGAGCTATCCGCTATCTCCAGCAGGCACAGGAAGCTTCCGGGTATCACGAAGCGATGGAACGCATCGAAAAGCTACGCCGGGCAGGCGATATTATGGCTGCACTGCAATCGGCGCTCGATGTTGAACATGGTGGAGCGCTGGCACAGGGTCTGTTTGACTTTTACACCATGATTGGCACCCGCATTCTTGGTCTGCACCGTCAGGGAACCCCGGCAATATATGCCGAAGTCGTCAATGAGCTGCGCTCGATGCGCGACATGTGGGATGCCATCGACCGCGAAAAAGAAAGCGCCTAAGGTCACACCTTCCCCACGCCCTTTTTCTCCCCTTTGATTTCCCTGAAAAACCCACAATACCCACCTGACTTGGCACAGAGCTTGCAAGACTATCGGGTCACCGTCTTGCAAGGAGTGTTCTGATGGCTGCCACTGGAATGAATATGCTGCAGGCAATTGCCACTCAGGTTGTTGCCGCACAGGGAGCCCCTGCTGTACAGGCAGAGGGTGGAGCTGCCGCCACCATCACCGCGGGCAACTCATTTGCAACATTAGTGAAACAAGCGGGCGATGCACTAGCATCACCTGAAGCAACTGCCGCCGCACGCAATAGCGCGCGCCCAACCGCAACAGCCGAAGCCACAGCCCTGCTGAAATCCCTGCTTGGCTACGAAATCACCCCGGAGGATGCGGAAGATATTCTGGCGCATCTGGCCGATGAGGAAGCCTCTACACAAACCGAAGCCGATGCAGAAGGTGGTGATGAGCGACTTAAACAACAGCTGCAGGCAATTATTACCTCCCAGACACCCCGCACAACAGCAGACGTGCTTGCGGCTGTGACCAACGAAGCAGAAGTGACACCCGCTGAACTGGCAAAACTACTGGGCACCCTTCCTGTGGCACAGGCAACGGCTACTGGCGGTACCACCACTACAACGCCAGAAGCTGCCACCCTTGGCACTGCGGCACAACAAATGCTGCACTTCATCACGAAAACGCTGGCAAAAGCAGCTACAGTTTCTGCCACCAAACCATCTGAGGAGCTGTCGCAGGGGAAAGCAGAGGTGAGCGTCGCAACGCTGAACACCGCCTTGCTTGCCCTCTCGGCAGCCCCCTTTTCGGCGGGAGAAGGGGACGCGCAGCCGCAAGAAGAACAAGCAAAAGCCATCGCAGCACCAGAATCCGCTACCCTGGTAATTGCCCCTACCATTCCGCTGGCGCAGCAAGTTACGATAGCGGCACCTGCCGAAGCCGAAGCAGATACAAGCATCATTGAAAGCAATGCACTCCCTGCAACAGCCCCCATTGATGCACGCATTCCCGCACTCGCCCTCCCCAATGAAACCACCGACGAGGATGGCCTGCCGCAGGTTACCCTCCCGGGTGCCGCCATTCCCGATAGCAAGGCACTGGCTTCAGAGACAATGGCCGCGACAGGGAAAGGCACCGATGAATTTAAGACGCTAGCAACACAGGCAACCGCCCATACAGCACAAACCATCAAGGGTGAAAAGCACCCGGCAGAGCTGAATGCCCTCACAGGGATAGTCGCGCAGGACCCTGCTAACGCAGCGACAGCAATTGCTCCGACCATGGGCTTAACACAGAGCAGTGTTAGTGACATTGCACCATCGGCAGCAGTCATCGGCGATACGCATATCGTGAACCATGCCCCGGTTGCTGAGCAGGTCTCGGTTGCTATTCATCAGGCTGGGAAGGATGGGCTGGAAAAAATCACCGTTCAGCTGGATCCGGTCGAGCTTGGCCGGATTGAGGTCAACCTGCATATGGGAAAAGATGGCCATACGCGCCTCACCTTCCTGGTCGATAAAGCCTCGACCTTCGACGCGCTGAGCCGTGACGCCCACCATCTTGAGCGCACACTTCAGGAGGCTGGCATCAAAGCCGATACAGGCGGCATGCAATTTAACCTGCGCCAGCAGCCACAACCCTTCCCTTCCAATATGCAAGGAGATGGCCAGTCATCCGGCGGACAACAGGGCGATACTCCCGCCCCGGCAGAGAGTGCTCCGGATAAAACCTCGATGGCAGCACCACCACCGCAGCAATACCGCGTCAATGTTCATGAGG
>JAUIBB010000060.1 GCA_030427685.1 Alphaproteobacteria bacterium | reverse complement strand
GCACTCGCGACACTGCTCATCACCGCTGGCATTCTTGTAGGCTGCGCGTCTCCTGAGCCGACGCCCCAGAAAATCAAATGGAAAGAAGAGCTCAATTACTCCAATGGCGCCCACGCACATAAACCATCCAGCCCCAGCGCAGCCTCACGCAAGGCAGGCGACAAAAAGCAGTTTGGTGCCTGTAGTGCCGATGATCTCGTCAATTTCAGCTGCGACTAACCACGCCACGTCCCGATAAAACCACTCCCTCTCTACGCGGCACCCGCTTGCGCCGAACGGAAGAAAGTCTATTTATGGTTGCAGACTCCTGCTCCACCAATAATAGAATTTTCCTTTCTTCGCACAAAGGGGGTTTTTACTATTTCTTTGCTATAACAATCAGTTGAAAAACATATTCCGCATTTTAAATCAATCTTAGATTGCATTTTTTTGTTAAAATACGATCATTTGTTTACCAAAGATTAACCTTTAAGTGCTTTGATGTTCCCATAAAACACAACCTATAGGAGCATTTATGGCCACCATGTTCGCAGGTATTCCCCTTGAAGGCAGCGGCATCCGTCCGCTGGATGCCGATCTCTACGGTGCAGACCAACAGCCGGTTGACTACGAGAACCTCTCGGCAACGGGCAACCTTAATATCGGCAATGTCCTACAATACGATGCCCATACCGCACGCCATCTTGAAGGCGCCTCCCTGGCAACAGACAACCAGCGAAACCTTGGCTCAGAAGTCGCACCCATACCGCAGGTAGCGCTGCCCGAGAGCAATGGCAATGTGCCATTTACCCGCGCCCTTGCCAGCACCGAAGATGCCGGCAACAGCCCCCTTGGCAACCTGCTCGCACCCACGGCAGGATCCACTCCACCAGGACTTGCTGGCACGCCCTCCGTAAGTGATGCCACAAATACTGTGCTGCCGCCCTCCAGCCAAAGCAGCACCCAAAATAGCAGCAATAGTAACACCACAACGACGACCACAAGCTCGACCGATACCGCAGGCAACACGACCTACAATACCTACAATACCTCCACAACGACCACGACGACGAACGATACAACAGAAACCCATTCGCTGATCGGGGACCATACATTAGACCCGCTGGTACCTATTGTTGGCGATGTCCTCAATAGTGGCGACTCGCTACTCAATACCGTTGTCAGCACGGCTGGTGATACCGTAAACACGACCAATAGCCTGCTCGGCGATACACTTGGCACCGTGACCGATACTGTCGGCGGTGTCCTTGGCAGCGGCGGTGGCGGTCTCCCCGCACTGGATGGTATCGTCGATACCGTTACCAATACCGTAGAGAGCGTCCTCGGCGGTAACGACCTGCTCAGCGATACGCTCGGCACCGTGACCGATACCGTCGGCGGTATCCTTGGCAGCGGCGGTGGCGATCTCCCCGCACTGGATGGTATCGTCGATACCGTTACGGGCGCAACCGATGCCCTCCTTAGCGATACCAGCCTGATAGATACAGCGCTAGGTGCAGCGACAGCACTCACCGAAAGCGCCGGATCCATCCCTATCCTCGGCGAGGTCACGGAAATGGTAACAGCACCGATACTGGACACGGCAAACGCGTTACTTTCTCAGCCACTGTTGGATGCCAATGCCGCCGTACTGACCAGCCCCTTCGCTGCGGCCGGTGACCATGCCCTGATCAATACCGATCTCAGCCTACTCTCAAGCGACAGCACGGCCGTACAGACCGCGGGAGATGGACTCATCGACCTAAGCGGCGCGCTACTCTCGACGGATACCACCGGCAGTGGAGTGGATGCGCTGGCGCTGGCAATCAATCCTGAGGTGGTTGCCCAGAACCTGCTCCCGGATATTGCCATACCACCCATTGAGCTGAATACGCCGCTGCCAACCGATACGGCCATACCACTGCTCTCACCAGCGACAGATAGCATAGGCACGCTCGGCCAGACAGCAGAGGATCTGACCAGCAGCCTGCTCGACCCGTCGATCAGCTTTGATGCACTCTCCCAGACCGCAGGTACCATAGCCGTCGTCGATGCCGGAGTGCTCTTCAACACCGATAATGTCACCCTTGGAGGGGAATCCGCCATGCCCGCCCCGGTGATGCAATCGGCAGACCTGAACCATGTCGCCACCTTGATTGGGGGCCTGTTCGGCCATCACTAAGCCCTGTGACGGGGAGATGTGGTGCCACCCCCTCCCCGTCGCCACCACCGGAGCGCGATAATTTTGTCGCGGAATGAAATTTATACGTGTTTTTGCGCCTCGATACACAATCTATAGATGTATTTATGTTTTTATATTCCAATAATACACCCATAGCGTGCATTGCTGAGAAAGGCTACGGATGCTGAACCACACCCATTTCGCCCGTCCGCGTTACTTCCGGCTTCTGCTCGTCTCCTCGCTGGCGCTCAATGCACTGGCGCTCGCCCTGCCATTAATGACCATGCAAATTTACGACCGCGTCCTCTCGAACCACGCGCAGGATACCCTGCTGGTGCTCTCCATCGGAGTGCTGATTGCAGCCTGTATCGAGTTCACTCTACGCGTGTGCCGCAGCATCATCGTCGGCCTGAATGGTGCCCAGTTTGAACATGATGCCGCCATTGCTGCGCTGGCACGTCTGCTGGATGCAGAGCCACGCGCCATCGACGACCTTTCCCCTTCTGTATTAGCGCAAGACATCGGCGCAGCCGCACGACTCAAGGATTATTACGGAGGCCAAATGATGGTCACCCTGCTGGTAGATGCCCCCTTTACACTGGTATTTTTGGGGCTAGAGGCATGGCTGGCCGGATGGCTGGCGCTGGTGCCCTGTACCATTCTCGCCATTTTCCTGCTTGTGGCCTACCGGCAGGGGAGACGCCTGCGCCACTTGATGGATCGCCGCGAAATGCAAGACCATACCCGCTACCGCTTTATCACCGATGCACTACATGGCATCCACACGATCAAGGCGCTCTGCCTGGAGGCCGCCACTGCACGACGGTTTGAAGAAGTGCAGCGCGATTCGGGCCAGACCAGCTACAATCTCGCCTGCATGCACGGACAAGCCGGGTCGCTGAGCTATGGGTTCTCGCAGTTGATGACCGTGGCCGTCATCACCGTTGGCGCCCCTATGGCCGTGCATAATCAGATCACCGTCGGCATCCTGATCGCCTGCGTGCTGCTATCGGGACAGGTGATGCAACCGCTGCAACGTGGCCTCGCCATGTGGATACGCTTTCAGGATATCGGCCTTGCAAAAGAGCGGTTAGGAAAACTACTGCACCTTCCATCGCGCCCCTTCCTGACAGTCGAGCAGCTCGGGCAGAACCACGGGGCTCTCAGCTTCGAGCAGGTACGCTTTTCCTATCGTGATGGCGAGCCCGTGCTGGATGGTGCCAATTGCAGCATTGCGCCCGGCGATGCCGTGGCCATTACCGGGCGTACCGGTAACGGAAAAACCAGCCTGATCGAACTGGCCGCAGGCATCTATACACCCGATCGTGGGCGAGTGCTGCTCTGTGGCATGGATGTTTCGTCGATTCCTGTGAGCGAACGTGCACGCTACATCGCCTACCTGCCCATGAATGGGATGATCCTGCGTGGCAGCATCATGGATAACCTCACCGGCTTTAACCCCGCCGCACGTGCTTCTGCACGGCAGGTAGCGGACCAGCTGGGTATCGAAGAAGCTGTCTCGCTGCTACCTTCAGGCTACGACACCCCACTTGAGGGCAATGCCACCGATGTCGTCTCGCCCGGCTTGAAGCAGCGCATCAGCATCGCGCGATCCTTACTGCACAAACCGCGCCTGATCCTCTACGACAATGCCGATCACAGCATGGATCATGAAAGCTATGCCAGCATCTTTCGCTTGCTGGCGCGCCTCAAGGGGAAAGCAACCTTGCTGATGGTCTCGGAAGACCGCAATATCCTGAGCCTCGCCGACCATGTCTACGACCTGAATTATGGCCAGCTTACTCAGACCATGGTGCCGTCAGAGCTGTTGGCTGAACGCCGTCTCGTACAGCGCGAGGCCGTATGAACATCGCGGCCATGCCCTTTCCCACCGCGCATCAATCATCAGACTGGCTGGATCAGCTGAACGATCACGGAATACTGCGCTGGCAACACGGCCACAATAATATCGGCCTGCTGCTGGCCGTACTGCTGGACGTCAATGGCTGGCAAGGCGATGTGCTCTCACTCACCGATGCGCTTCCCTGCACCGCGCAGGCCGTAGGCATTCAGGACATTCTCGCCGTGATGGGCGCACTGGGCTACCGCATTCACCACGAGCGCATCCTTGCCGCAAACCTCCGGCCAGAAGATGTCCCCGGCCTCTTCGTGCCAGACAGCCCTTCTGGCTGGCGCGCAGGGATCGTACTACGTGAATTTGGTGCCTATGGACTCATCTGGGAGGATGGGCGCGAACAGCATCGTGGGCCGCTGCCCAACGGCATGGGGGACTTCTACCGCTTCGAACGTATCAGCCTCGCAGAGGACGATGCCGAAGACGTAGAAAAGACCAGCAGCTTCTCGTTGCTGATGCGGCGCTTCCGTCCGCTGATGCTCCATGCCGCCGCGCTGAGCTTGCTGATGCATTTATTCACGCTCGCCATGCCGCTCTTTTCGATGACGGTCTATGACCGCGTCATCGCTGCGCACGCCCCCGGCTCGCTACCCTTGCTTGCCTTTGGTGTGGTGATGGCGCTGAGTGTCGAACATATCATTCGCTGGCAACGTGTACGCCTCGCCGGATGGATTGGTGCGCGTAGTGGACTGCTTGCCACCGCAGCGATGTTCGAGCGGCTGCTCTTTCTTCCCGCATCAATGATCGAGCAGGCAAGTGTCTCTGCACAGCTTGCCCGTATTCGCGCCTTTGAATCCGTGCGCGATTTCATTACAGGCCCCACCTTTCTGACCATCCTTGAAATCCCGTTCCTCGGCGTGCTGATCGTGATTGTCGCCTTGCTGGCTGGCCCCGTGGCGCTGATTGCCCTCACCATCCTCGTTGCCCAGATCGCGATGGTTTTCCTCTTGCGTAATCGCTGGAAAACCCTTGGCCAGACTGCTGCACATGCCGCCGCGAACCGCCAGCAATTACTGATGGATACCATCGAGCGCCTACAACCGATCTACGCCGCCGGAATGAGTGAGCGCATGCTACAGCGTTTCAAACATACCAGTTGGCAAGCGGCGAAGGCGAACCATCGCTTCAGCCTTAACAGTGCCATCATGCAGCATATTGCCGGTCTGCTGACCGTCGTAGCGGGCGTCGCCACCATCTGCTGGAGCCTGAGCCGCATCTGGGAAGGCGAGATGACTGGCGGCGCGATGGTTGCCACCATGATTATCACCTGGCGAGTACTCTATCCACTACAAGCACTCTGCTCTGTTCTGCCGAGTCTGGAACAGATTCGCGCCTCGCTCACGCAGGTCGAGCAACTGATGAATGTTGCACCCGAAGCCCATGCCGTCAGTGCGGTACTGGCAGAGCACCCGCTACGCGGGAAAATCAGTATCCAGAATCTTGGGCTACGCTATGGCCGCAAAAGTGATCCGGTGTTCATGGGGCTTTCGGCAGAAATCGAGGCCGGAGAAATCGTCGCGATTCATGGTGGCAACGGCAGTGGGAAATCAAGCATCCTGCGTTTGCTGCTCGGGCTATACGCGCCAGCAATGGGTAGCATCCGGCTTGATGGCGTCGATCACCGTCAGTTTGACCCGCGCTCACTACGCCGCCAGATTGCCTATCTACCGCAGGTGCCCGAACTACTCCCCGGCACCATTGCCGACAACCTGCGTGCACATACCCCGCTTGCCGAAGAATTTCGCCTGCGTCAGGCACTGCTATGGGCCGATGCATGGGAGATGGTAGAAGCGCTGCCCGCCGGGATCAATACACGCGTTGGGGTTGGTGGCTTCGTCCCATCCAGCGGATTTGCCGCGCGCCTTACCCTTGCCCGACTCTACCTTGCCGACCGGCCATTGGTGCTCTGCGATGAGCTTCCCGGCCAGTTGATGAACAGCGCGACCGGTGCACGCTTTCGCCATTACCTCACCGAATGCCGTGGTAAGCGCACCGTGCTTTTCGTTACCCATCGCGAGGACTGGCTGCAGTTTGCCGACAAGGTGATCTGGCTACAGGCCGACCATCGCCCACGCATTGGCCGCCCGGCTATCCCCACTGCCAGCAGCGCCTAACGAAGGAGAAGTTATGCCAGAATCACTCAGCACCACCGACCAGTATGCCGCACAAAAACAGAGCTGGCGGCAGCGTTACCGCCAATGGTTTGCTGACGACCTGAGCGGTGTCAGCCAATCAATGGCATTGGAAGAAACACGCCTGCCACGCGTGCTGACCCTCTCGACCCTGACCCTCTCTGCCGCCACGGTACTCTTTATCGTCTGGGCAGCCATTACCCCCGTAAAAGAGCTCGCGCGTACCGAAGGACAAGTGCTGCCGAGCGGGTATAGCCAGCTGGTACAACATCTCGAAGGTGGATTGGTCCGTGCGATCCTTGTGCATGAAGGAGATTTTGTGCAAAAAGACCAGCTCCTCATCGAGATGGATGGAGCCGGGCTGGAGGAAGATTACCGCGAACAACATGCGCTGGTTGAATCCCTCGCCTTGCAGGCAGAATTGCTGCACGCGTTACTGGAGGGTCATGCCCCCGATTTTAAGAAACTATCCGCAAGTGAAGCGGCGCGCATACAGCAACAACAACGCTTTGAAAGCATGCAAAATAACTGGGCCGATGAGCGCGCCGTACTCGACCAGCAGATTGCACAAAAACAAACCGCCATCCGACGCCTGAACCAGTCGCTTGGCACCGCACGCTCGAACCTAAAAGTGGTGCAGGAAAGCCGCAGCATTTACGATACATTGGCGCTGAAAGGATTGTTAGCACGCACCACCGCACTCAAGAAGCAGGAGGAGTTCAACACGCGCCGTGGCGATGTCAACACCCTTGCCCAGCAACGCGAAAGTGCGAAGTCAGAGCTGGCAGAATACCAACGCCGCCGCACAGCACTCGCTTCGCAACAACGCGACAGTGCCTATAGCGAACTACACAAAGTCGAAAGTGATCTGGCACAGGCCCGTGCTAACCTCAAAAAACGAAATGACCGCGTGGGTCGCCTTGAGGTGCGCGCCCCCGTGCAAGGCTATGTTAAAGGGCTGCGGCTCAACACCATCGGCGCCGTTATCCCTGCCGGACAAACGCTGATGGAAATTGTTCCTGTCGACGAAACGCTGATTGTCGAGGCACGCATCCTACCGCAACAAATTGGCCGCGTAGCGATTGGGCAACCCGTGCAGGTGAAAGTGGATTCCTATGATTATGTACGTTTCGGCAGCATTCCCGGCACGCTCGAATCCATCTCCGCGATGACCTTCACCGATGAAGCGCGCCGGCAAGACTACTACAAAGGCCGTATCACCCTCGCCCATAGCTATGCCGGATCACAACCTGCCGAGCACCCTATCCTACCCGGCATGACCGTCGATGCCGACATCGTCACCGGCGAGAAAACCATCCTCAGCTACCTGCTTAAACCCATCCAAATCGCCATCAGCAATGCGATGACGGAACAATAAACAACGGAGTATACCATGCCTCAATTCGCTGTTGCACCTGCCATCACCGCATGGATGTCGAGCTCCAGTACACCTGCCCGTGCACCCCGCCTGCTATTGGTAGATGATGACCGCATCAACCGCACCATGCTGGCAGAATTGCTGCAACAGCAGGGCTACCAATTAGAGCTGGCAGCCAGTGGGCGCGAAGCACTCTCGATGCTGGGGCGTCCGGAGATGCAGGTTGATGCCATGATCCTCGATCGTGAAATGCCAGACATGAATGGGCTGGAGCTGGTCGCCCATATGAAAAGCGAACCCGTATTTGCCAGCATTCCAATCATCATGCTCACCGGTACCGGAAAACCCGAACGCATTCAGGAGGGAATCGACGCAGGCGTGCATTACTATCTGGTAAAGCCAGCCGATGCACAGTTGCTGCACAGCGTCATTGAATCTGCCCTGCGTGAACGACGGCAAAAAGTGGCCTTACTCAGCGAGCTGAATCGCCATAATGCAGCACTGGGTGCCATGCGCCATTGCCAGCTCGCTGTGCGCACCCTTGGTGAGGCAGAAGATGCCGCCAGCATGCTGGCCTCCTGCTTCCCCGACCCTGAACGTGTTGTCACCGGGCTGATGGAACTGCTGGTCAATGCGGTCGAGCATGGGAATCTTGGCATTACCTACGAAGAAAAACATACCTTGCTGCAAGAAAATCGCTGGCGTGCCGAACTAGATCGCCGCGCCCAACTGCCAGAGCATATCGGCAAAACCGTCGAGGTCATCTACCAACGCAAAGCAGAAGGCTATCTTGTGCAGATTACCGATGCCGGCCCCGGCTTCGACTGGCAACGCTATTGGCATATCAACCCCGCACGTGCGACGGCAAGCCATGGCCGCGGCATTGCACGCGCACGGCTGATGGCCTTTGACCGCCTTGCCTATAACGAAAAAGGCAACAGCGTCACAGCGATGGTCTCCCCCTCTACAGAGCGGGGCGACTACGCATGGTAGAGCCGCTGCCTTCGATGATTGATGCCACCCGGCGGCGCATTACACTGAGCTATCGCATTGCCTTGCTATTGGTCACCGCTGTTGTGATCCTGATCGCTATTTGCATCAGCGACCTGTTTACTGCACAGGTGCAAAGCTCAGCCACGGTGAACCTTGCAGGGCGCCAACGGATGTGGTCACAACGCATCGCCTGGCTGACCAGCGAGTTAGTCCATGCAGACCGCAGTCAACGAGGCGAAACCGTGCAGGAGCTGCATCAGGCCGTCAACACCATGGGACAGGCCCGATTGTTGTTACGCCCACGCATCGCACAACTTGCTCCGCTGGCACTTACCAAGGAGGCAGATCAACAGACAGCGCATTATCTGCGTCATGCACATCGCGTGCTGCAGCTCACGCCTGATCAGGTCACGACCAGCAATCCGGCAATCACTGCCCTGCTAGAGCAGGCGCGCAGCCCTCTCCTGCACTTGCTCGACGAAAATGTCGCGGCCTATCAGCAGGCTGCCGCTGCCCATGCGGCAACACGCTACCACCGCATCCTTGGGCTACTGATTTTTGGCCTGCTGATGCTGGCCATCATTGCCTTGTGTATTTTTCGTCCGGCGCTGGCCTTTGTGACGCAGGCACAAAAGCGCCTGCTCGAGTTGAACCAGCTCAAAGGTGATTTCCTTGCGAATATGAGCCACGAGATCCGCACGCCGATGAATGGTATTTTTGGGATGACCGAGCTGCTGCTCGACTCTACCCTCGATAGCCGTCAGCAGCATTATGTGCGCACGTTACAAAATTCTGGCGACCACTTGCTTGGCCTCATCAACGACATTCTTGACTTCAGCAAACTGGAAGCTGGGCAGATGAAGCTCGACCCCATCCGCTTTAACCTGCTGGCGACCGTCGAGGATGTGCTGGAACTGTGCGCAGCACGGGCACGCGAGAAGAATCTGGAGCTTCTGATGCGCTATGTCCCCGGCACGCCACGCTTTATCACAGCGGATCCGGGGCGGGTGCGGCAAGTACTGTTTAACCTCATCGGCAATGCGATCAAGTTCACCGATCATGGCTATGTGATGGTACATATCGACCGCCTGCATCGCGATAAATCACCCGATGGTCAGTTGCGGCTGCGCTTCCGCATTGAAGACACGGGTATTGGCATCCCGGAAGATAAAATAGGGCACCTCTTCGAGAAGTTCATGCAGGTGGAAAGTGGCAGTACCCGTGCACGGCAGGGCACAGGGCTTGGGCTGGCGATCTGCAACAACCTTGTCACCCTGATGGACGGAAAAATCACGGTGGAAAGCGCGCCGGGTAAAGGCTCGACCTTCACCTGGAGCATCCCGCTATGTGAAGCATCGGAACCGCAGCCTGAGCTGCTTCCGCTCGAAGCACTGGTCCAAAAACGCATGCTGGTGGTCGACGACCTCGCCCCCAATCGCCTGCTCTACAAAGAGTCACTCAGCGCCGCCGGGGTAGAGTGCCTCGTCGCAGAAAATGCCGAAGAAGCCCTCTCAATCCTTACATACGAGGCGACCAACCAGCAAGGTATCGACGCCATCCTCACCGATTACATGATGCCCGACTGCGATGGGCTTTCACTGACGCAGGCAGTCAAAGCCGATCCCCGGTTTGCGGCCATCCCGGTCATCATTCTTTCTTCTGCGGGAGAGCATGGGCTTATCAAGCGCTTTGCGGATGCCGGAGCAAGTGCCTGCCTCACCAAGCCCGTACCACGCCAACAGCTGTTTGATACATTGTCGCACGTCATCAGTGCCAACGCCCGCGGCACCCCCCACCGTATCATCACTTCAGAAAGCAGTGCCGCCATCAGTGCCAAACGACTGCTGGCACGCACGCAAGCCCTTAAGGGTACTCGCATTCTGTTGGCAGAGGACAACCGGGTCAATCTTGAAATCACCACCGAGATGCTCACCCAACTTGGCTGCGAAGTGACCTCGGCCGCCACGGGAATTGAAGCAATCACCGCCGCACAAACACACCCCTTTGACTTGATTTTTATGGACTGCCAAATGCCGGAGATGGATGGCTTTGAAGCAGCGCGGCATCTCAATAGACTCAAAGCAACCGGGAGTGTCGCACCCACACCGGTTGTTGCCCTCACCGCCAATGCGCTGAAAGGTGACCGCGAGCGCTGCCTAGAAAGCGGAATGGACGACTATCTCAGCAAACCCATCCGCAAAGCAAACCTTGAAGCCATCCTGCTCAAATGGCTGCGCGAGCGTCTGGAAAAGCAGGCGGCTACCAGCAGAGAACCCCAGCCCGCCAATACACAGGCCCCATCCTCACCTCCTGTTGCCAGCCCGTCAGAGCACCATGCAATCGACAGTGCAT
>JAUIBB010000059.1 GCA_030427685.1 Alphaproteobacteria bacterium | reverse complement strand
CGCTTCCATTGGTAACTCCTCGGTATTTGGCGCGGTTACTCTTCAGGCCCCATTTCGGGAACGTGGAAGGGGTCGCGCGTGCCAATCTGGATTAGGTCCAGCGTTTTGGGATCGTGGGCGAAGACCATTTCCTCGGTAACCATGCCAAGGCTTGGTGGAATGTTGCATTTTGCCAGTCCGGCAATGGTTTTTGGGCCTTCGCGGAACATGCCGATAACAACACGTGGGCGATCGATAAAGACCTGCGAGCCACGTAATTCATCCAGTACATCCCGGACACTGTTGGGTTTCGCGCCTTTGCTGAGATGGTGGACGACAATCACAGCGGTATTGCGTTCATGCGCAAATTTTTCGATTGCCTCAAAGAACTCACTTACCACGGCGGCGTCATCCTCATCGCCGGTCAGGTACTTACGGGCAGGGTCTACGACTAAAAGTGGCACTTCAGGCATGTTCCGTAAGCGATTGAGATATTGGGCGAAGGTTATTTCTTCGCCATTGGGTGCGGTGAAGTAATTACGCTGAAACATGAGGCGTTGCGCACGCCCCTCAGGATCAAAAATCTCGTTACGTGCGTTAATAATTGGTGGGCCATCTTCTCCCGAAAAATAAACGCACACGCCATTGGTCTGTTTTTTATCGATGGGCTGATTTAGCCACATAGGTTGCTCATCGTCGCGCCAGTCAGTGGCGGCAAGGCAGCAAAGCTTATGGGCAAGGGAGCTTTTCCCGGTGCCGCCGGTGCCGGCCAGCAAAATAACGCTACCGCGCGGAATAAGCCCTTTAACAAGGAAGCCGAAGCCCTCGTCTTGTGATTGCTGTTTAACGCTCATGGGGCCAATGGCATCGAACAGCTCGAAGTCCCGGGCGCAATAGTGGTAAAACTTTAGGTTATCATCGAGTTTTGCGACGTCATTGCCAAAGCGTGTATAGAGGGTTGGGTGACGATCGTAGCGTTCCCAGCATAGCGCAGCCTCTTCCAGCGTATTGGCTTCAACCGTATAGCGTTCAAGAATGCGGTTGAGCCGGGTGGCGTCTTCCCCCTGTGCGATTGCCTCTTCACCGCAAAGCTCCGAAAGCGGCGCTGTGATATAGCTTCCAACGTTGGAAATGTAATTGACGCCGGAGAGAAGGTAGTAGGACCAGTAGTCCTCACCACTGATGTTGGTGAGGTCATACAGAGCACGGCAAGCGCGTGCAGTGCCGTCGGCCTGCGGAGGAAGAGGGGTCTTCGAGAAGCCCAGAATTTTTATGCCGGCATTGGTGATGTCGCCCCGGTTGACGTAACTTGCGGCAACACCAAGGCTTTGGATGCGCTTCATTTTATCATCCGTAGCAGGAGCAATGCTGAGTGCGGTGCTCCAGCAAACCCCTGACCCTATCGGCTCATACTGATTCTCGCCCGTTTGTCGGTGGACAATGGGGTTTAGCAATAATGCGGTGTAGGGGAATGTTGCGTTGTTATAGTGTTGAACAAATAATTCTGCGGCCTGCGTAATTTCATTCGGCCCAAACCAGAACTTTACTCCCTTGGTTTGAGGGGGCCATGGGCGGGTGCCTTCCATCGAATAAAGGCACATTTTTCCGTCCAACCCGGCGCGCTGATGAGCGCTCCAAAGTAATTGTAATTCCTGGGCAATGGTAAGCTGCATGGCGATCACATCCTATTGAATGCAAAAATAGTAACGCGAGACATTTAGCAGACGCTAGTAATTTTTCTGATTTGCGCCCCTATCCGAACGAAAAACCAGCAGATGCAGTGAAATGCGGCATTCTGCGCAACGGCACATGCGGCAAAATGAAACACTAAACTGGAGAATGGTGGGCGGTAGAGAACTCGAATCTCCGACCTCCTCGATGTCAACGAGGCGCTCTAACCAACTGAGCTAACCGCCCTCACCAAAGGTTGCGGGTTTATAGCAATGGGATTTTCTCAGTGCAACCTATTGTTCACGTAATTTGCTACGAGGCTTTAAGGCGGTCACGAAATGGCCTGCTGCGCACCTCGGCAGGAAGGTTGAAGGCCACGTGCTCTTCGATCACATTGAAGGGGGTTACGGTAACGAGCCTTAGGGTTTCAAGGTAGCGAACGACGCGTTCAACCAGAAGTTCCGGAGCAGAAGCGCCGGCTGTGAGCCCTACCGTTGTTACACCTTCAAGCCACTTCGGATCAATATTGGTAGCATCGTCAATCAGATAGGAGGCAATGCCATGCTCTGCGCCCAGATCCCGAAGTCGGTTTGAGTTAGAGGAGTTTGCAGAACCCACCACCAGCAACAAATCCACCTTTTTAGCCAGCTCTTTGACGGCCTGCTGGCGATTTTGAGTGGCGTAGCAAATATCCTTGGTTTCTGGCCCCTGAATGGCGGGAAATTTAATTTTCAGCGCTTCAATAATAGTTTTGGTGTCATCTACACTGAGGGTCGTTTGCGTGACGTACGCTAATTTGTCCGGTTGTTCGATGACGAGCTTTTCAACATCCGATGCGTTTTCAACAAGGTGTACTTTTTGGACGCGACCGCTTGTTCCCTCTACTTCAGGATGCCCTGCGTGGCCGATGAGCACAATTTCATGCCCTTCACGCTCGTAGCGTTTGGCCTGATTATGCACTTTTGTCACCAATGGGCAGGTGGCATCGATTACAGGAAGGGCGCGTAGCTTTGCGTTATTTTCTACTTTTTCAGAAATACCATGTGCCGAAAAAACGGTAATGCCACCATCGGGAATTTCATCAACCTCTTTGACAAAAACAACTCCTTTGGCGCGGAGGTCTTCAACCACCCAGCGGTTATGGACAATTTCGTGGCGCACGTAAATTGGCGCGCCGTAGAGCTTTAACGCTTGCTCGACGATATCAATGGCACGATCCACCCCGGCGCAAAAGCCGCGTGGTGAGGCGAGTAAAATGGTGAGGCGCTCAGACATCAGGGTAGCATTAGCAGGTTGAAGGGGGGCATTCCAGCAGGTTCCTTACGCAATATGTGCCAGTTTAAGATATTCTTCCGACTGCATCTCGTGCAATCGTGAGACGGTGCGGTGAAATTCAAACGTGCCATCGCCTTGAGGGTATATTTCGTCTGGCGGAGTTTCGGCAGTAGCAATGAGCTTCACTCGATGGTCGTAAAGCGCATCAATCAACGTCACGAAGCGCTTGGCTTCATTGCGCTCCTCGGGTGTCAGGCGTGGAATACCTTGCAGTAAAATTGTATGAAACAGCTTTGCCAGTTGAAGGTAGTCATTGGCGCCAAGCGGCCGCATGCAAAGCTCTGGGAAGGTTAGCCATGCGACGCCATGCACTTGTTTGTCGATGCGCAATATGCGGCCATCAACTTCAATGCGAAGCGCCTCACTGGGGGCGGAATCTGTGAGTGTCTCCCACGATTTTAGCAAGAAATCATCGGCTGCGCCATCGCGTGGAAACATAAAGGTTCGCGATAGCGATTTCATTTGCGCCAGACGGTAATCCTGCGAGCCGTTAATTTCAATAATGGGCAGGCGCGCTTCTAGTAGCGCAGCAAATTTTAGAAATTGATCGCGCTGAAGCCCACCCTGATAAAGATCACGAGGGCGGCGGTTGGAGGTGAAAACACACGTGACGCCGGCATCCATTAAGCCGGTAAAAAGCCGTGCAAGGATCATGGCATCAGTGACATCCGTAACCTGCATCTCATCCAGGCAGAGTACGGATGCGTCCTTGGCGATCTCCGCAATGACACGCTCCATAACATCGCCTTGATGCACCTGCCGAAAGGCAAACAATTGTTGATGCACGTTGAGCATAAAGGCATGAAAATGAATACGTTTCGCGCGGATTCTCGTGGGAAGTGATAGGACAAACATATCCATGAGCATGGATTTTCCGCGCCCAACATCTCCCCAAAGATACAGTCCTGCGGCCACTGGCGCGGTTTTTCGCAAGCGAAATAGGCGCTTGGCTGGAGGCTTTGTTTGTGTAATGCGCTGTTGAAGCGCTTCGAGGGCCTGAATGCCTGCCTGTTGCGCAGGGTCTGGGCGAAGTGCGCCGGCCGTGATAGCGCTTTGGTAGCGCTGCGTGATTGAGAAAGGTTGCATGGGCTTGTTGTAGCCATTATCACCGGGTAATCAATGCGGGAGATCACAACAGTCACAGATTTACGTGAAACGGTTCGCCTTTGGCGGCGAGCCGGCGAATCCATTGCGCTTGTCCCCACCATGGGAGCCCTGCATGCGGGGCACTTACAATTGGTGCGCGAGGCGGCTTCAAAGGCTCGGCACGTTGTTGTCAGTATTTTCGTGAACCCTACTCAATTCGGCCCAAATGAGGATTTTAACCGATACCCACGGCCAATCGAGGAAGATCTGGCCTTATTACGGCGTGAGAACATCAGTGCCGTCTGGGTGCCATCTGTTGATGTGATGTATCCGGAAGGTTTTGCGACAAAGCTGCATGTTTCTGGCCTCAGCGAAGGGCTTTGCGGTGCCAGTCGCCCCGGACATTTTGATGGAGTTGCAACGGTGGTGGCAAAGCTTCTGTTGCAAGTGTCGCCGGATATTGCCCTGTTTGGTGAAAAAGATTACCAGCAATTATGCGTGATTCGACGTTTGGTGATGGATCTGGGGATCCCTGTCGATATCATTGGCGTGCCGACTATTCGTGAAGCGGATGGCCTGGCCCTCTCATCACGAAATCGCTACCTTTCCCCCAAAGACCGCCAAACTGCGCCGCAGCTATATGCGATATTGAGTGCGGCAGCGGACCAATTGCGTATTGATGAAGGTGCTTTCTGGGAAAAAGAGAAAGAGAGGGTAATCTCTCGCTTGCTGACCTCAGGATTCAGTAAGGTTGACTATTGTGAGCTATGCGCAGAAGACACGCTGCTTCCGCAGCAGAAATACAGCGCGCCAGCTCGCTTGCTTGCTGCTGTTTGGCTTGATAAAACACGGTTAATTGACAATATCACACTATGAGGAACGTTATGCTGACGGAAGCTGAGGTTATACAGGAGTTCGAGCAGGCTGAGGCTATTCGAAGGGGGCATTTTATTTTGTCGTCAGGGCTGCATTCTGACACTTATTTGCAGTGTGCTCGTGTGCTTATGAATCCCGATCGTGCCGATCGTTTATGCGCTAGCCTGGCTAAAAAACTGCGCTCCCAATTAGGAGATGGCACAATTGATTTAGTCGTTGCTCCCGCCATGGGAGGGGTTGTCGTTGGATATGAAATGGGTCGCCAACTCGGATTGCCGACCATCTTTTGTGAGCGTGAAAATAGAACTTTTGCTTTGCGGCGAGGGTTTGATATTCCGGCCGGAGCAAGAGTTTTGCTGGTTGAGGACGTGGTTACAACCGGAAAATCTTCGCTTGAAGCGGTGACATGTATTAAAGAACATGGTGGAAATGTTGTAGCTGAGGCGTCTCTTATCGACCGCTCTAATGGGCAGCATAGCCTACCATTTCCACTGATTTCGTTGCTGGCATTAGAGGTGAAAACCTATCAGCCGGACGCGCTTCCTCCACACCTTAAGGGGGTTGAGGCCATAAAGCCGGGCAGTCGCTGGCTACAGCAGAAAAAAGCCTGATTAAGCAGCTTGTGTTAGCGATTGCTTAATGCTGAACCAGCCCCAATTGAGCCAAGGTAACAGTGCATCAAGATTCCCAGCTTCGATTGTTGCGCCAGCCCAGATACGCAACCCTGATGGGGCGTCTCGGTACGCACCAATATCGTAAGCAGCGCCTTCTTTTTCGAGCAGGCTTGTAAAATCCTTCAGGATCAGCGCCTGCTTCTCTTTCGGCTGAGCAAGATACCATGGATCCACAATTTTAAATGTTACCGATGTACAGGACCGAAGCGTGGGATCCGGACAGAGAAAGTCAACCCACGGTGTTTCATTTACCCAGTTTGTTAAGCACAGTAAGTTCTGCTCGCTTCGCTTAATAAGTTCAGGCAATCCACCGCTTTCTTTTGCCCATTGTAGTCCGTCCAGCGCATCTTCAACGCAAAGCATGGAGGGGGTATTGATTGTTGCGCCAGAAAAAATGTCCTGAATCAGCGCACCATCTTTTGTTAGCTGGAAGATCTTAGGAATAGGCCATGTGGGCGTATAGTTTTTCAGCCGTTCGACTGCCCGTTGGCTAAGCGCAAGCATACCGTGCGCAGCTTCGCCCCCAAGCACTTTTTGCCAGCTCCATGTTACAACATCGAGTTTCTCCCACGAAAGCTCCATGGCAAACGCGGCCGATGTTGCGTCGCAAATGGAAAGCCCCTCGCGATTGTCGGGAATCCAGTCGCCATTGGCCACACGAACTCCAGAAGTGGTGCCGTTCCATGTGAAGACGACATCACGCGTCCAATCGACCGTTGTAAGGTCAGGAAGGTGGCCATACGGAGCCTCCAGAACTCTCAGATCCTGTAACTTCAGTTGCTTTTTACAATCTGTTGCCCAGCCCTTGCCAAAGGATTCCCATGCGAGAATATCAACCCCGCGTGCGCCAAGTAATGACCACATAGCCATTTCTACGGCGCCAGTGTCTGATGCTGGAACAATACCTAGCAGGTAATCTTCTGGGATGCCCAAGACGTCACGGCTGCGCTCGATAACCTCTTTGAGCTTCTCTTTTCCTGCTTTAGCGCGATGTGAACGCCCGAGTGTTGCATTCGCCAGCGCGGCTAATGACCAGCCGGGGCGCTTAGCGCAGGGGCCAGAAGAAAAGCAGGGGTTTTGGGGTTTGATGGAGGGTTTGTTCATGAAGAGGCTCTCTTTTGCTATAAAGTTATTGGCAGAGGGCGTGCATTCTACCCACCGCATCCATAAGGAGGGCAAGATCCGAAGGACGATTCAATCGGTGGTCGCCATCTTTGATAAAGCTGGTCACAACATCCTCACTAATCAGTTGCCGCGCCAGTAGAAGTGAATTTTCCCACGGCACGTCTGCATCTTGCTGTCCATGGAATAGCTGTACAGGAATATCAAGTCCGATGACGTCATCTAATAATAAATGTGTACGCGCTTCATAAATAAGGTTGCGAGTAATCGGGTAATCACTCTCTGTATAATCGCTATGAACCCAAATCTTCCCTTCCTCTTCAACTTCTTTTCGTTGTTCGGGAGTCATGTTTGCGAACATGAGCCGCTCGGTAAAGTCTGGGGCGGCGGCAACACCAATTAGGGCGCGCACCTGGCGCTTTCTGGCCAGTGCCGCGTGTAGTGCAGCCCAGGCTCCCATGCTGGAGCCAATTAAAATTTGCGGATCTCCCAGAAGATCAAGCATCTCAATCGTATCAGAAATAGCCTGGCCAATAGTAAAATCAGAAAAATCACCCCCTGATTTTCCGTGCCCATAATAATCAAAACAGGTGAATGAGACTCCCTCCGCCTTGCACCACTCCGCCAAGGCAGTTGCTTTAGTGGAGCTCAGATCAGAACGGAACCCGCAACAAAATAAGATGCCGGGTGTGCTGCCAGATTGGTGGCGGTATGCAAGTTGATGGCCTGAGGCGGTCGCATGGAAGAGGAGGGGCATAAAATCCAGTATCGCATTAAAGGTGAATAGACGCGGATAGTAGGGGGCAATTGTCGCGGCGTAAAATAAAAATCCCACCTGAGCTTCTGCTAATGTGGTTTTACGTTGCACCTCACGCATGATTCTCTATTCCATCATGGCATGGATGCAGCCCCGGTTATTTTACAGGTTTTACCCCGCCTTGAGTCTGGAGGGGTTGAGCGTGGTACGCTTGAGATCACTCAGGCTATCAGCCGTGCAGGGATGACGGCACTTGTGGCTTCGCAAGGGGGTGCAATGGCCCCGCGTGTGGCACGCATGGGCGGCACGCATATCACACTGCCTCTGGCGAGTAAGAATCCACTGACTATTTATCGTAATGCCCTCGCATTACACCACCTTATTAAGGTACATGGCATTCGCCTTGTTCATGCCCGGAGTCGGGCGCCGGCATGGAGTGCTTATTATGCGGCGAAATGGGCGGGGGTGCCTTTCTTGACCACCTTCCATGGGGTGTATGGTAGAAGTGGGCTGTTTAAGCGCTTTTATAATCAAATTATGGTGCGTGGCGAAAAGGTCATTGCGGTTTCGCGCTTTGTTAAAGAACACCTCATGGAGTGCTACGGCGTTGAAGCGTCGCGTATTTGCCTGATTCCGCGAGGAGTTGACCTTGCGCAATTTGATGAGCAGCACGTTGTTCCTGATCGGGTTATGCGTCTTATTCGCAGTTGGCGGCTGCCTGATGAGGCGATTCCCGTTATTTTTTGTCCCGGCCGCATCACCCGCATCAAGGGGCATTTGCTGCTTATTGAAGCCTTGTCCCATCTTAAAGATTTGCCCTTTTTATGTGTTATTGCCGGTGGCGACGAGGGGCACGAAGACTATAGGGATGAACTTCAGGAGCGCATTATTTCCAGCGGCTTGGAAGGAAAAGTTCGTTTGGCTGAGGGAACTAATTTTATGGCAGAAGCCTATACGCTATCACAGCTTGTGGTGGTTCCCTCGATCAAGCCCGAGTCGTTTGGCCGGGTAGCTATTGAGGCACAGGCAATGGGGCGTCTGGTTGTGGCTACGGACCATGGTGGCTCGCGTGAAACGATTATTCCCAATGAAACGGGCTATCTGGTCTCACCACATGATCCAGAGGCAATGGCAGCAGCGATTCGTTATGCGCTGACACTACCGCAGGAGACATTGCAAGCGATGGGGGCCTATGCGCGCGAGCATGTGCGGACACATTTCTCAAGCCAACAAATGCAAGATAAAACAATAGCCTTATACCGCAAGCTTATTGAAAAACACCGGGATTCCGCCGGTTAGGACTACATGAAGAGAGACTCTTATGGCATTGATTTCATGGGAAGACTTTGATCGGGTGGAGTTAAGGGTAGGGACTATTCGTCGTGCGGAGCCATTTCCTGAAGCACGAAAGCCTGCCTATAAAGTGTGGATCGATTTTGGCTCGACACTGGGTGAGAAATGCTCAAGCGTTCAAATTACTGCGCTGTATAGTCCAGAAGAGCTGCTTGGTCGTCAGGTGGTATGCGTTACTAATTTTCCACCCAAGCGTATTGCTGGCTTCGCATCCGAGGTGTTGGTGACAGGCTTTTACCGTGCAAATGGCGATGTTGTTTTGTGTGTTCCGGACAAGTCGATCCCGGATGGCTCAAAGCTTGGATAGCATTGCCCCAAAGCTACGCCTCAGATCTCCTTAAAATCATTGAAAATAAGCCGTTTTTTGCTTTCTTTGCCTTGCTGCGCTGGCTTATGCACCCCATAGGAATATGCCTGAAATCACTCATTCCTATTGCTGGCTTATTATACCCGCCTTTATTTTCCATAATACATATTATATGATAATAGATGGAATAAAAATATCCAGTTATTAGCCGGTTATGCTGATGGTTTGACGCTTTTTTGTGACGGATTAATTCCCTGAGCGGATGCATGAGCTTCCTGCCAGCCCCAAGACTGGCAATAGAAATAATGAAAATCCCCATAGAAATAAAAGGCTTGCCGCAGACTGCTCTGTATCCACTGAAAGATAGCTATTACCAAAGATAATCACTGGAATTGTCATAGGTAGCACCATCAGGCTTAGAAGCGCCCCCGCGCGCTCTAGACGCGCCATTAGCGCAGATGCCAGCGCGGCAATGACGGTCAGCGGCAGCGCCCCACTCGCCAACCCCACGGCAATATGCGGCCATTGCTCGGAAGGAATGCCCAGCAGCACCCCGGAAATAGGCAGCAAGAGCGCCAGTGGGCACAGAATTGAGGCATAATAGACCAGCCATTTGGTGTAAATGACGCCCGCCAACGAGACGTTGGTGAGTTGATAATAGTCCAGCCGGCCACTCTCCTGATCACGCTGGAATAGCGAAACGCTGCCAAGCAGTGTTGCAAAAATTAAAGCGATCCATAAGATCTCAGATGGAAGCGCCTGATTTAACTCGCTTGGATTAACCTCAACCAGTACTTTAAGTAGAATAATTGATATAAATAATGTAGTAAAATTAATGAGTTCAAGCTTATTCTTAAAGTAATGCTTCACTTCAAATAGAAATAATACCCACATTCAGATTACCGTATGAAGAGTTTGATTTAATGCATTGATATCTAATGTTTTTATCATATCCCCCTGCATGGGGGAATGGGTGGCGATAACAACAACGCCCCCCTGCTCCAAGCGAACTTGGATAAGTGACTGTAAAAGCTTAGCTCCCTCCTGATCGAGGTTGGCGGTGGGCTCGTCCAACAGCCATAAGGGGGATTGCATGGTAATCAGACGTGTAAGCATAACACGCTGCTGCCATCCGGCAGAGAGGTGGCTGAGAGGAACGTCCAGAATATCCTCGAGCTCAAAGTAATGAAGCGCCGCCCCAATAATTTCTGGGTAGCCGCACATCCCGGCCCACAGGGCGACATTGTCGGCCACCGTCAATTCGCGCGCCAGACCCTGCCGGTGACCAAGATAAAGGGGCTGATGCGCCATGGGCCACTGCCCATTGAAGCGCAGCGTGCCACTCAAAGGCGCTAGAAGCCCGGCCAATGTCCTTAAAAACGTTGATTTCCCTGCCCCGTTCGAGCCTTTAACCATTAATATCTCGCCGGCATCCACAGTCAGGCTAATTGGGCCGCTGAGGGGCGCCCCTTCGCGTGCGATCACCAGTGCTTCTAATGCAAGACTGTTACTTTCCATCCACGTTCTACCATTAAAAGTGGGGGTTTTTGGTCAAATCATGGTTTTTTATCTAGCAGATCCGTTCTAGGATGGATAGTGCACGTATAGATACACACCCCAACGAGAATAAAAAGGACGTCTCCATGAGCTTAAATAGCCTCACTAGCAAAACAACGCTCTCCGCTGGCAACACCGATTATACTATCTATTCTATTCCTGTGGCGGGTAGAGCGCTGGGAGTTGATTTCGCCAGACTGCCGTTTTCTTTGAAGATCCTGCTGGAGAACCTCCTGCGCAACGAAGATGGTGAGACCGTTACGCGTGAAGATATCAACGCATTTGCCACATGGATGAAAAACAAAAACGAAC
>JAUIBB010000058.1 GCA_030427685.1 Alphaproteobacteria bacterium | reverse complement strand
GCTCCAGTGCGCCGGGCTCGCCGAAGAGGTGGGTGGCGCCCGCCACGATCTCGAGGGTCGAACCGGGAGGCAGCATCGGCAGCGTTCGGCGGTTGAGCTCGAGCACCTGCTGATCGTCGCCGCCGACGATCAGCAACGTCGGCGCCCGGACGATCCCCAGCAGGTCTGCGGCGAGGTCCGGACGCCCACCTCGTGACACGACCGTCACCACGTCGTCGGGTCGCGCCGCGGCCGCGGCGAGGGCGCCCGCGGCGCCCGTGCTGGCGCCGAACACGCCGCACGGCAGCTCACCGTGGCGGCGACGGAAGTACCGAAGGTGTTGCAAGCCGTGCAAGCCACTGGCGCAGTGGTAAAGCCGCACCGCCGCAAATGGCAGTCTTAGGCCGCTTTTTTCGCCAGTGATACGTTGAAGGTCGCTTCCGTTTTGGCGGTGATTTCTTCGACGGTGACGCCATCGGCCAGCTCGATCAGGTGCAAGCCGCCATTGTCGATCTCAAACACGCCGAGATCGGTGATGATGAGGTCCACTACGGCAAGGCCGGTGAGGGGCAGGGTGCATTGCTTCACCAGCTTGGGCGAACCGTCTTTCGCGTTATGCTCCATCAGCACCACGACGCGCTTCACGCCGGCGACGAGGTCCATCGCGCCGCCCATGCCTTTGATCATTTTGCCCGGTACCATCCAGTTGGCGAGGTCGCCTTTCTCAGATACTTGCAGCGCGCCCAGAATGGTGAGGTCGATATGCCCGCCGCGGATCATCGCAAAACTATCGGCGCTGCTGAAATAGACGCTCTCCGGCAGCTCGGAGATGGTCTGCTTCCCGGCGTTAATCAGGTCGGCATCGACATCCTTATCGAGCGGGAACGGCCCCATGCCGAGCATGCCGTTTTCCGATTGCAGGGTCACATGCATGCCCTGCGGAATATGGTTCGCCACCAGCGTCGGAATCCCGATGCCAAGATTCACATAAAAGCCATCGCGCAGCTCCTTCGCTGCACGCATGCACATATCGTCTCTATTCCAGGCCATTGGGTTCTCCTTACGCCGCTCTCACGGTGCGTTGCTCGATGCGTTTTTCAAAATGTTCGCCTTTGAAGATGCGCTGGACGAAGATGCCGGGGGTGTGGATGTCGTTGGCATCCAGCTCGCCGGTTTCGACCAGTTCTTCGACTTCGGCGACGGTGACGTTGCCGGCCATGGCCATCATCGGGTTGAAGTTGCGGGCGGTTTTGCGGAAGATGAGGTTGCCCGCTTTGTCGCCTTTCCAGGCCTTCACGATCGCAAGGTCGGCGGTGAGGCCGGTTTCCATCACGAAGGTTTCGCCGTTAAACTCGCGCAGTTCCTTGCCTTCGGACACAATGGTGCCGACGCCGGTTTTGGTGAAGAAGGCCGGGATGCCCGCCCCGCCAGCGCGGATGCGCTCGGCCAGCGTGCCTTGCGGGTTGAATTCGATTTCCAGTTCCCCGTTTAAGTATTGGGTTTCAAAGGTTTTGTTTTCGCCCACGTAGCTCGACACCATTTTCTTGATCTGGTGATCTTTTAATAGCAGTCCAAGGCCAAAATCATCGACGCCGCAATTGTTGGAGATGATGGTCAGTCCCTTGGTGCCAGCCGCTTGCAGCTCTGCGATACAGTTTTCGGGAATGCCACACAGGCCAAATCCGCCGGACATGATGGTCATGTTATCGTGCAGCAGCCCGTCGAGGGCGGCAGCAGCATTGGGGTAGAGCTTGCTCATAGATGCCTTACTGTTGCTTGTTGGCCGTGATAAAAAACAATCGCATCCTACAAATCCCCCAAACGAAGGTCAAGAATTGCCAGTACAGAAAAAGTCGTGTTAATTCAGGATCAGTCATCTAAAATGCAACGTATTCCATTGTAACGGGATCCCGTATCTGTTAATATCTGTTAACTTTATTGGCGACTTTAGCCGTAGGCAGGCATTTGTATCATGCAAGCACTTGAAGCAACCAAACCAGAATCCAGCGTGGGCTCCTCCCATATGAACATCACGCGTGAAGATATCGATCTATTGGTGCGTGAGCCATCGGTCGGCATGCGGATGCGCATCGCGGATAAAATTACGAACGGCTATAACTCCGGGCTGTTTACGGAGTCTGAAAACAAACTCGCCAATGAAATTTTCCGG
This sequence comes from Alphaproteobacteria bacterium, assembly GCA_030427685.1. GTDB lineage: Bacteria > Pseudomonadota > Alphaproteobacteria > Rickettsiales > UBA3002 > QFOX01. Next base: position 8,984 of record JAUIBB010000058.1, on the reverse strand, counting down.
CTGCTGCTAAAAGATACACAAGTTAAAATCCGTCAGTTGATCGCAGAGCAGCTCAAAAGTAACATGCAGGTGCCGCATGATATTGTGTTGGGGCTGGCGAGCGATGTGAGCGACGTGGCCATGCCCGTCCTCGAATATTCCAACGTATTGACGGAAGACGATTTGATCGCGATCGTCAATGCAACGCGGGAGCATCCGAAATTGAAAGCAATCGCCCGGCGCGACAGTATCTCGAAAGAGCTGTCGCACGCGTTGATCGAAAAACGTGATGCGGAACTGGCGCGTATGGTTATCAGCAACAGCGGTGCCGTGATTGCGGAGACCAGCATGGAAGTGGTGCTGGAAGAATTCGCGCGTGATAATTCTGTATTGCAGGAGCTCGTCATGCGTGGCGGGTTGCCGTATACGTTTGCAGAAAAGCTGTTTACGGCCGTATCCAGCAGCCTCAAGAAAGAGCTGTCGGGCAAATATGGCCTGCGCCAGAAAGTGGTTGCCGAGGCGGTGACCGGTGCGCGGGAGACCGCCGTATTGCAATTTATTTCGCCCTGGATGAGCCAGCATGAAATCAGCCAGCTGGTTGATCAGATGCATCGTAATAAGCGGTTGACAGATTCGGTGATCCTGCGCTCGCTTTGCATTGGTGATCTGCGCTTTTTTGAAACGGCGATTGCCAAGCGCGTGGGGATTTCGCCCAGCAATACACGCTTGCTGATGCTGGATCCGGGTCCGCTGGGCTTTAAGGCGCTGTATGATTCCTGCGGACTGCCAGAGTCGTTCTACGATGCCGTGCACACGATGTTGCGCCTTGCGTTGGAGGAGACGGAGTACGGTAGTTACCGCACGACCGATTTCTGTGCGCGCATGGTTGGACGTATCACCAGCGGTGGCTACCACAAATCTATCGCGAATATGGACACACTCCTTGCCCTGATCGGTACCGCCATTCATGACAACAAGCCAACCCTCCACTAGCGCCGCCACTTACGATACCAGCATGATGCTGTCACGCGAGGACGTGGAGCGTTTGCTGCATGACGACTCGCCGGAATCGCGCGGCCATATTCTTGAGAAAGTGGCAAACCAGTATAACGCCAAACAGCTTACCCGCAGTGAACAGGACATCGCCGAGCATATTTTTCGGTTGCTGATGCGCGATCTTTCGACCCGGGTGCGGCAGACGCTCTCTGAGCGTATCAAGGATAATGACGGTATTCCACGCGACATCGTGCTGCACCTTGCGCAGGATGTAGAGCCGGTCGCCGTGCCGGTGCTGGAGGCCAGTCAGGTGCTGAGTGATGCTGACCTTGTTAGTATCGTGGAGGCCAGCCATGATATGGAGAAGCTGGTGGCTATCAGCCGTCGCAACAGTGTTTCCCCGCGGGTGAGTGATGCGCTGGTCGAGACGAACTACACGCAAGTGCTGACCTCGCTGTTAGGCAATAAGGGGGCAGAGCTTAGCTCGCAGGGCCTGACGCGCATTGCGACGGATTTCGCGGACAACAGTGACATTACACAAGCGCTGATTGACCACCCCAATCTGCCGGTCACGGTGGTAGAGCGTGTGATCAGCAAGGCCAGTGCCGCGGTTGCGGCCCAGTTGAAAGATAAATATAACCTCAGCGAGCAAGAGGTGGGCGAAGGCTCGGCCAAAGTACGCGATGAGTATATGCTCCGCCTGATTGACGGCGATTTGAGCGATCCCGAAATCGCCGAGCTGGTCGAGCAGATGGAGGCCGATGGGTCGCTTACGCCGTCGGTATTGATGACATCGCTTTGCCGTGGCCAGCTTAGCTTCTTTACCATTTCACTCGCGGCGCTGGCCAAGCTTTCTGTTACCAATACACGCAAATTGCTGGCGGATCGTGGGTCGCATGGGTTTGAGGGAATTTATCGGAAGTCTGGTTTGCCCGATTCCATGATTCATGCGGTTCGGTTGGTGTTGCGCGCGGTTCAGGATCTGGATGGCAACGATGCAATTCCCGGTTCGATGCTTTATGCAAACCGTCTGGTAGAGCGCATTGTGGAAACGGCTGGTGATCAGAATATTGAGCATCTGCCCTATTTCATCGCGATCATTCGCCGCAATGTACAGAAACGCTAGTGCGTTTCGTTGCTGGCAAGTTTCTGCAATACTGCTAGATTCCCCGTATGCGACCGATCTCTGACCAATTGCTGATGCTGGTGCCAGCGCTACTATCGTTGCTGCTCCTGCTGTTCTTTTCAGCACCCATCCATGTGGGGGCATTGTCGTTAACCCCGAATATCGCGTGGTTGGCAACGCTCATCATTGTACCGCTTTATCCGGCGACATGGCCGCGTGGTTTTGCGTTTGCAATCGGCTTGCTGCAGGATGCCTTGTTGGGCACGCCGCTTGGCAGTCAGGCATTGCTGACATTGCTGCTGACGGAACTGGCAAACCGGCAAACCCGTCGGCAGGTACTGCAGCCGTTTCAGGTGCGCTGGCTGGAGGCCGCGGGAACCCTGATTGTGTTGCACATCCTGCTTTGGGCCTTGTGCCATTTTGTGAATGCAGATGCTGCACCCTTGCGGGCCTTCCTGCGTGCCGGGCTGGTGAGTGCGGCCTGGTATCCGGCCCTGTATTTCGTGCTGACCCGCGTATTGCAGCGGCTATCACTCTGATGCGAGCGGTTTCCCTCAGCTGGCAGTGACATCCTCTTTGATGCCACGCGGAGGGATGAAGGTGGCGCTGGCGATGATAATCGCTGCCCCAACCCAACTGGTTAGGTCGCTGGTTTCACCGAAGACGAAATAGGCAAACAGCGACGTGTATATCAGCCGCATGAAATCAAGTGGCATCAGTGTGACGACCGAGGCACGGGCATAGGCGCGCACCATGGTGAAATGCATCAGGATGGAGCCACAGCTTACGCCGAACAAGGCCAGCCATCCTTGTATATCTGGCAATTGCCAGTGATGTAATCCCAGCGGTAGTGCGATCAGGAACATAAACAGATTCATGTAAAAGACCATCCGCAGTGGCGGCTCGGTATTGCTAAGCGATTTGATGAACAGGCTGGTCGTTGCCCATGCGGCGGTCGCCAGTAATACAAGCATTGAGTTCCAGTCAAACCCCTCAATGCTGGGGCGGAGAATAATCAGGACGCCCATGAACCCAATCGCCAGCGCAATAAAATGCCGTGTATGGGCCTGCTCCTTAAAGACTAAAATAGCAAAGAGCGTGGCCAGTAATGGTGCCGTGAAGCTGAGCGCCGTGGCATGCACCAAAGGCATCAGGGTCAGGCAATAGGTCCAGGTCAGCATGCCTGCGGCACCAATCACGCTGCGCAGGATATGGTCGCGCAGCCGCTGGGTACGAATCACGGCGAAACGCCGGGGAGCAACGAATGGGAGCAGTAATAACAGCGTCATCAGGTTACGCAATGTGACGATCATCGGCGCGGAGAGGGATTCCGATGCCAGCCTTACGCAGACATTCATGGCGGCGAATCCTGCCGTGGAGATCAGCATATAGCCGATGGCCTGCCGTTTGGGTGTTGCCCAGATAAAGCGGACAAAGGGTATAAAAATCGCATCCACCCAACGATACATTGTGCTACAACCATGGCATGACAGCTCAGGCACCATCGCCCGGCGGCGAAGCAATGGCACAGTACACGCTTGCACGCAACAGCGCGTGTGAGCAGTTTGTGCGCAGTAACCGGATCGAGCATCTCTGGCGCGCACTGACGCAGGCGACCGATACCTTGCTGGCGGATGGGGTGACGGATACGCCTCTCGCGCTGCTTGCTGTTGGTGGGTATGGCCGTCGTGAACTGTTCCCTTATTCGGACGTCGATGTATTGCTGCTGGTGCCCGAAAATGCGAGTGAGGCGGTGCGCCATCAGGCCGAGCAATTGCTGCATCGCCTATGGGAGCGCCATAGCGGCATTAGCCATGCGGTGCGCAGCATCAGCGAGACCATCGCGGCGGCGAAGGCAGACCACACCATCGCGGCGAGCCTGCTGACAGCCCGGTATATTGCAGGTGACAGCGCAGCATTTCGTTCCCTCACGCGTCAGCTTAAACAGCAGCTTTGGGGCAAGGACACGGCAAAATTTATTATTACCAAACTGGAAGAACGGGATCGCCGCCATGCGAAATGGGGTGAATCACGCTTTATGCTGGAGCCCAATATTAAAGAAGGTAAGGGGGCAATCCGCGATTTGCAGATGCTCTACTGGTTGGCCGAATATTGTTATGGAACGCGCCGCCGTACTGAACTGCTGACGGCAGCAGAGTGGCGGCGCTGCAAGGCGGCGTATACTTTTTTTGCGGTGGTGCGCGCCCAGATGCACTTGCTGCGTGGCCGCGCTGATGAGCGCCTGACTTTTGACTTGCAGACCGAGATTGCCACGCGGTTGCGTTTTCGTGGCCGCACCGTTCAGCAAAAGGCCGAGCGGCTGATGCGCCGCTATTTCCAGATGGCGCGTGAGGTGGGAACCCTTACCCGGATTTTGTGTGCGCGGCTGGAGCAGGAACAGATGCGGCCAGCACCTGCCCTTCCTTCGCATGCGGCGGATAAGCCGTTGCCGGAGGGGTTGATCCTGCGCGCCGGGCGGCTTGATTTTACCGATGCGGATATATTAGACAGCACCCCCTCGCTGGCGGTGACACTCTTTCTTGCGGCCAGCACGGGCGGGTATGTCATCCACCCGGATGCCTATCTTGCCATCGCCCGTGCAATGCCGGTGATCGGTCGGCGTTTGATGTTCGAGGGCGCTGCCAACGAGCAACTCCTTGAGCTATTGCTCACCAGCAAGGCACCGGAAATGCACCTGCGGCGAATGAACGAAGCGGGGATTCTGGGCGCGCTGATTCCTGAGTTTGAGCGCGTCACGGGGATGATGCAGTATGATGGCTACCATACCTACACGGTAGACGAGCATTCGCTGGTGGCGGTCGGAAACCTTGCGGCGATCGAGCAGGGGTTATGGCAGGATAAACTACCCGTTACAACCGCGGTGGCACGCGAGAAATTTGATCGCGCGGTGCTGTATGTGGCGACTTTATGCCATGACCTTGCCAAGGGAACCGGCGGTGCGCATGCCGAAAAAGGGGAAGTGCTGGTGACGCGGATTGCTGCGCGCTTTGGCCTGACCCCTGCGCAGGCTTCCATGGCGGCATGGCTGGTGCGGCATCAGGAGCTCTTGACGAAAACCGCGTTTAAGCGTGACCTTTCGGATCCGAATACGATTGCGGAGTTTGTTTCTGTCGTCCAGTCGCTGGAGCGGCTCCGCCTGTTATTGATGCTGACGGTTGCCGATATTCGCGCTGTAGGGCCGGGTATCTGGAATGGTTGGAAGGGCGCGTTGATGCGTGATCTTTACACCCGCGCGCAAGCGATGATGGGGATTGGCGAGGTTTCGTTCCGGCAGGCGGGGCGGCTATCAGAGATAGAGCAACGCGTTTATGGTGAATGGCATCTTGTACCACAGCGCCCGGCCTTCGCCGTAACACATGATCGTTTCCGCGCCATTACCGAAGTCACTTGTGCAACTGCGTACCGGTCGGGCTGCTTCCGTGCGTTGGTGGGGGTGCTCTCCTATCTGGGGGGCAGTATCGTCACCGCGCGCAGCGTGCGCCGTGACGATGCGGTGCTGATGACCATCGGCATCCAAAACCTGAGCGAACATAGCTTTGCCGATGAAGATGCGCGCCTACAGTCGCTGCCAGAATTGTTCACCCAGGCGCTGGAAGGGACCATTGATTTCACGCGCGAGTTGCCTAAGCGGCGGCGTATTGGGCGTGGACGCAATGTCACCATTACCCCGGCGGTGCTGATCGACAATGCGATGAGTGCGCAGGCAACCGTCATCGAGATCGTTGCCCGTGACCGGATCGGGTTGCTGTATGACCTGCTTGGTGGTTTGCAGGATTGTCAGCTGCAACTGGTCAGCGCACAGTTGGCGACCTATGGCATTAAAGCGGTCGATGTATTCCATGTGAAAGATGCCTATGGGCACAAGATGCTGCATCCGGCACGGCTTGCACAAATCGAACGTCACCTGCTTGCGGTTTGTGGCAAAACGGCGCAAAGTGGTGCGCGATGACGCACGCTCCGACATGGTTGGCCGATGCGGCCTTGCAAGCATTCTTTGCCGCAACCCAGGCGGCAGGGGGTGAAGTGCGCGTGGTTGGCGGAGCGGTGCGTGACTTTCTGCTGGGCGCGCCAGAGGGGGATATTGATTGTGCCTCTACCTTGCTGCCAGCGCAGACAATCGCGGTGGCACAGGATGTGGCCTTTGCCTTTGCCTATCCGCATCTTCTGGCCGACTGGCGCGCACAAGGGGCCGAGATCCGCCCGTTTTCCCCGCTGGCCGATGACCCTGTGCCCGAGGCGGGGTTTGTCTTTCTGCCCGGCGGTTACCCCGAACTGCACGCCGGGCGACTGGCGGCCAATACCCGCTTTCTGTCCGGTCTCAGGACCGCGGCGCAGGCAGGCACACCGATCTATGGCGAATGCGGCGGCTACATGGTGCTAGGCGACGGGCTGATCGATGCCCAGGGTGCGCGTCACGAAATGGCCGGGTTGCTGCGGCTTGAAACCAGCTTTGCCCACCGCAAGCTGCATCTGGGCTATCGCACGGTACAGGCCTCCCAAGGGCCGATGTCCGGCATCTGGGCCGCGCATGAATTTCACTACGCCACCACCGTGAAGGCCGAAGGCGCGCCGCTGTTCACGGCCAGAGATGCCGAAGGCACGCCCCTGCCCGACATGGGGCTGGTGCAGGGCGCTGTCTGCGGCTCCTTCGCCCATCTGATCGACCGGGCTTTTCCCGCCCCGGCGCAAGGTGTAATCCCCGACGCATGAGCACCGATATCCCCATCGCCAGCCCTGATAGCGACCGCCGCGCCAAACGCAACGTGGCGGTTCTGGTGGCCGCACAGGCCATCCTTGGCAGCCAGATGCCGATGATCTTCGTGATCGGCGGGCTGGCGGGGCAGATGCTGGCCCCCAACGCCTGCCTCGCGACGCTGCCCATTTCGCTGATCGTCTTCGGCTCGATGACCACGGCGCCCTGGCTCAGCCCGCTGATGCAGCGGATGGGCCGTCGCACGGGTTTCCTGATCGGCGCCATGGGCGGCATGATCGGGGCGCTGATCTGCGTGCTGGCGCTGTCGCAGGGCTCTTTCGCGCTGTTCCTGCTGGGCTCGTATCTGACCGGGATCTACATGTCGGCGCAGGGGTTCTACCGTTTTGCCGCCGCCGATACCGCCAGCGAGGCGTTCCGGCCCAAGGCCATCAGCTATGTCATGGCGGGCGGGTTGCTGTCGGCGGTGCTGGGTCCGCAACTGGTGAAGGTGACGACCAATGCCACGGCGATTCCCTTCATGGGCACCTATGCGCTGGTCATCGGCCTGAACCTTGTCGGCATGGCGCTGTTCTTCCTGCTCGACATTCCCAAGGCACCGCCACGCCGCGCCACCGATGCCCCGGCGCGCAGCTGGCTGGAGCTTCTGTCCCAGCCGACCATCGCGGTGGCCGTCATCTGCGCCATGGTTTCCTACGCGCTGATGAACCTGGTGATGACCTCGACCCCGCTGGCCGTGGTGGGCTGTGGCTTCACGGAAGGCAATGCCGCCGACATTGTCACCGGCCATGTGCTGGCCATGTTCGCGCCGTCGTTCTTCACCGGCCACCTGATCGCGCGCTTCGGTGCCACGCGCATCGTTGCCCTGGGTCTCGTGATCCTCGGCATCGCCGGCGTGGTCGCCCTGCAAGGGGTAGAGTTGGAGAACTTCTTCCTGGCGCTGGTCCTGCTGGGCATCGGCTGGAACTTCGGCTTCATCGGCGCCACCACCATGCTGGCCAGCGCCCATGAACCGCATGAACGCGGGCGGGTGCAGGGCATGAACGACGCGCTGGTTTTCGGCGGCGTGGTTTTGGCATCGCTGGCCTCGGGCGGGTTGATGAACTGCTCGGGCGGCACGGCCGAGGCCGGGTGGAGCGCGGTCAACCTGGCCATGGTGCCCTTCCTGACCCTGGCCGGCGGCGCTCTGATCTGGCTGACCCTCAGACCGCAGGACTGACGCCGCACAACCGCTGCAAGGGGCCTGCCCCAGACGGGCAGGACAGGCCGCGCGGCCGCTAGATGCGCCGTGTCATGGAGGCCCGCAGCAGGGCCAGCCGCCGTGCCGCTTCGCTTTCGGCAAGCTGGCCGTCGGCGACCCGGCCCGGCACCTGTGCGGCCCGACCCAACACCACCGATGCGCGCCACCCGCTGAGCAGCGCGGACCGGGCCAGTCGATCCACAGCACCAAATCCCTGCCGCGCGCGGACCAGCCAGCACAGCCCGTCGCGGGCCAGCGCCTGCACGGCCGCGGCACGTCCATCCGGCAGCGGCACACGGCCACGGGCTTCCAACTCGGGCACCGCCAGCAGCCATGCCGCCAGCCCCGAGGCCTGCCCGGCATCCCGAAACACCGGTTCCGCCGCGGCCTGCGCCCCCAGCGCCCGGCCCGCGGTCCAGAACAGCGCGCCCGAGGTGTCCTGCAGATACTGGTCAAAAGCCGCGCGATCTTCGAAAGGGTCGCGCTGCAGGTCCAGCCGTCGCGCCTCGACCAGCGGGATCAGAACCTTTGCCCCGTCTGCATCCAGCACACCGCTCAGGGGGGTGGCGACCTCATGCTTGCGCACGGTACCGCCCGCCACGATCTCGTCCAGAAGGTCACGCCACCATTGCAAGCGCATCTCGCCGATCATCACCTCGGCGCTGACCCAGGGCGCGCGGGCGACCTCAAGGTTGAAGGCATAGAGCGGCAGCAGCACCGGGCGCGCCGCCACGGGGGCGGCCAGAACCGCGCGAAACCGGTCGGGATCGCCGCGTTCCAGCACATCGGCGCAGGCTTGCAGGCTCATCCCCGGCCCTGCCGATCAGACCGGCGCGGCATCCGGCACCGCCGTCGACCCGGCCGCCACCGCGGCCCCGTCATGGGCCAGCTTCCAGTTGATCGCATCCAGC
>JAUIBB010000057.1 GCA_030427685.1 Alphaproteobacteria bacterium | reverse complement strand
GGCAACGGATTGTACCCGGCCAGCCGAGCGTGATCCCGGCAATTTGCGCCAGAGCACCGGCGACAGGTTGAAGCCCACGAGATAGTCGAGCGCGCGGCGCGCCTGCTGAGCGTTGACGAGGTTCATGTCGATGTCACGCGGGTTCTCGATCGCGTGGGTAACGGCTTTTTTGGTGATCTCGTGGAAGACAATGCGCTTCACGCCTGCGTCTTTGGGAAGCTTTTTGCTTTCCTTCAGGGCTTCAAGCACGTGCCATGAAATGGCCTCTCCTTCGCGATCGGGGTCAGTCGCGAGGTAAAGCATGTCTGCACCCTTGAGGGCGGCAGCGATGGCAGACATCTGTTTTTTAGAGTCAGCATCGACTTCGTAATGCATGGCGAAGTCAGCATCGGGCTCGACCGATCCGTCTTTGCTGGGCAGGTCGCGCACATGGCCATAGGAGGCGAGTACCGTGTAATCGCTGCCGAGGTATTTATTGATCGTTTTGGCTTTTGCGGGGGATTCGACCACCACTACATTTGTTACCACGCGTTCTCTCCGATCCGTAAGGCGACCATGCCGCCGGGGTGCCGTTCTAGCTTACCCGCGAGTTCGAGTTCAAGTAAAACCGCCATCATGAGGTGTGGGGTCAGACCTGAGGCGGTCAACAGGTCGTCTAATTGTGTCGGGCTTGCACTTAATGCGACCATCAGTGCTGCGCGTGCCTGCTCTAGCGTTTGTTCATCCGGCATGGCGCTTGCGCTGTCAGAGAACATGGGCATCTCTGGCTCGGCAAGGGGCAGGGTGCCCATTGGTGTCAGGTTGGCGATAATGTCGCGTGCCGTTTCTACCATCATTGCTCCCTCACGCAGGAGCTTGTTGGTGCCGTGGCAACGGGGATCCATCGGCGAACCGGGAACGGCGAAGACATCGCGGCCATAATCATTGGCGTAGTTGGCGGTAATCAGCGAGCCGGATTTGAGGGAGGCTTCGATGACGGCGGTGCCAAGGGTCATCCCCGCGATGATGCGGTTGCGGCCAGGAAACGAGCGTGCGTGCGGCTGGCCACCGAATGGCTGTTCAGACAAAATCGCGCCGGTTGCGGCAATCTCGTCATACAGTGCGGCGTTCTCGGGCGGGTAAACCTGATCGATGCCATTGCCAATGATGGCAACCGTGCCGCTGGCAAGTGAGCCGCGATGCGCTGCGGTGTCGATGCCACGCGCCAGCCCCGAGACGGTGATATATCCGGCCGCGCCGAGGTCATTGGCTAATTTTTTGGCAAACATGCAGCCGTTCGCGGAGGCGTTGCGCGCACCGACCATGCCGACGAGCTTGGTGTGGGAGAAGAGGTGGGTGTGCCCCCGTATGGTCAGCACGGGTGGGGCATCGGGGATGAATTGCAACAGGCGGGGATAGCCCTCTTCGCCGTAGAGCAGCACCTGCGCGCCAAACTTGAGGATGGCGTTGTATTCGCGTTCAGCCTCGGCTTTTGAGGCAATGGTAATGGCGCGTTTGCGGCCACCGCGACGGCTGATATCCGGTGCCATCTCCAGCGCTTTTTTGACCGAGCCGCAGAATTTTACGAGGTGGAAGAACGTCATCGGCCCAACATTCTCGCTGCGGATCAGGCGGAGTGCGTCGATGGGGTCTGTCCCGCGCAGGGATGGGTTGGGGATGAAGTTACTGCTCATGCGTTCCCTCCGCTGCTGCCGAATTTCAGCCGTGGCTCGAAGCCCTGACGAAGGCGCTTGATATTTTCACGGTGCCGCCAGATGGCGATGAGCGAGGCGATTGCAAGAATGATGGCGCTGGGGCTGTCGATGCGCAGCCACGCAATCAGCGGAATGGTGCACAGCGCGGTGATCGAGGAAAGCGAGACATAACGGGTGGTAAAGCATAGCAACAGCCAGATTACGAGCGCCGCCATGCCGACTGGCCATGCGAAGGCAATCGCGCCGCCTAAAATCGTTGCCATCCCTTTGCCGCCTTTAAATGCCAGCCAGGTGGGGTACATATGCCCAATGGCCGCCATGGTGACGGCGAAGGCCAGACCGGCCTCAGTGGCATCGTAGCAATGCCGGCTGATGAGGATGGCGGCGGCACCTTTGCCTGCATCCAGCAGCAGGGTGAGGATGGCGACATCCTTGCGCCCGGTGCGCAGCATGTTTGTGGCGCCGATATTGCCGGAGCCAATATAACGAGGATCGGGGAGGCCAAACAGCTTCGCCAGCAGGATCCCAAACGGGATGCTCCCTAACGTGTAGGAAAGGATCAGAATCTGCATCAGGTCGATGGCGCTCATACGCGTACGAGCGTAGCGGGGCAGGATTCGTATGCAAGAAAATAAATAAGGAGAGGCGCTACTGACGTCCCAACCCATCCAACACGCCCTGCATGATGTAGCTGGCGGCAAGCTTGTCGACCAGCGCGTCACGGCGTTTGCGGCTGAGGTCGGCTTCGTCGATCATCATACGGGTGACGGCAGCGGTTGAGAGGCGCTCATCCCATAGCAGGATGGGGAGGTTGAATCGGTCGCGCAGGTTGCGGGTGAAGGCGCGGGTGGCCTGTGCGCGAGGCCCGGCGCTGCCATCCATGTTCAGCGGATAGCCAACGATAAAGCCGCATATTTCGTGAGGCTCGACTATTTTGGCGAGCGCTGCGGCGTCGTCGCTCCATTTGCGACGGGCGATGGTCTGGTCGGGCGTCGCTACCATGCGCGAGGCATCGCTCATGGCGATGCCAATGGTTTCGGTGCCGACATCCAGCGCCATCAGCCGCCCTTTGGGTGGCAGTACTTTAAAGAAATCAGGCAGGGAGTGGAAGGCGTGGGGATGGCTCATGCCTCTGTCATGCAGGGAATCCTGCCGCGCAGCAACTGGTTTGTTGATTGCCTGCGAAGCCGGATCCCAGAAAACGGCGATGGTGGGGGAATGCGATGACAAAGGGTTGCTTTTTTATGGTCAGTCGTTAATAACGCTGCATCTCTAAAGAGGAACTCCTATGGCATTGACCGATCAAGAAGTGGCGCATATCGCGAAGCTGGCCCGTATCCGCCTGAGCGGCGACGAGCTGCCGCATTATGCCGGTGAAATTAATGGCATCCTGAAATGGATCGAACAGCTTTCTGAAGTGAATACCGACGGCGTTGAAGCGCTGCTGAGCGTATCGAACCAACTGCTGCCGTGGCGTGCGGATGTCGTGAATGACGGCAACCAGCAGGAAGCCGTCCTCAAAAATGCCCCCATGAGCAGCTATGGCTGCTTCGCTGTGCCAAAGGTGCTTGAATAATGACCCAGAACCCCACCCACATGACCCTGGCCGAGGCGCGCGATGCGCTGAAGGCCAAAACGCTGTCGAGCGTCGAGCTGACCCAGCTGCATCTTGATGCGATTGCTGCAAAGAACCCGGCGCTCAACGCCTATGTGCATCACACGCCGGAAATCGCGCTGGCGCAAGCGGCGGCAGCGGATGCCAAGCTCGCTAAAGGCGAGGCTGGACTGCTGGAGGGGATTCCCATCGGCGTGAAAGACCTGTTCTGTACGAAGGGGGTTCATTCGCAGGCGGCATCGCATATTCTCGAAGGATTCAAGCCGGAATATGAATCGACCGTGACGCAGAACCTGTTCGCGCAAGGCGCGGTGATGCTGGGTAAAACCAACATGGATGAATTCGCCATGGGGTCGGCCAACATCAATAGTGTGTATGGCCCTTGTATCAATCCGTGGCGTCGGACAGATGCGCCGGAAGTGAAGCTGGTTCCCGGTGGTTCGTCGGGTGGCTCATCCTCTGCCGTTGCTGCGCGTCTTGGCTTTATGGCGACGGGAACGGATACTGGTGGCTCGATTCGCCAGCCCGCCGCGTTTACGGGTATCGTGGGCATGAAGCCAACCTATGGCCGTTGTTCGCGCTGGGGTATGGTGGCGTTTGCGTCGTCGCTCGATCAGGCGGGGCCAATGACCCGCACGGTGCGGGATGCTGCGATCAGCCTGAATGCGATGGCAGGGCATGATCCGAAAGACTCTACCTCTGCCATTCAGGACGTGCCGGATTTTGAGGCGGTGTTGGGGCAGGGTGTAAAAGGGCTGAAAATCGGGATTCCGAACGAATACCGGATCGACGGGATGGATGCCGAGATCGCCGCTGCGTGGGATAAGGGGATTGCCATCCTCAAGGAAGCAGGGGCAGAGATTGTCTCGGTCTCCCTGCCACATACCCGCTATGCGCTGCCGACCTATTATATCATTGCGCCTGCGGAGGCTTCGTCGAACCTTGCGCGTTATGACGGGGTGCGCTTTGGCCTGCGGGTGATGGATGAGGGCGATTCGCTCAACGATATGTACGAAAAAACCCGCGCCGCCGGATTTGGTGCGGAGGTGAAACGCCGGATTCTGATCGGCACCTACGTGCTGTCGGCTGGTTATTATGATGCTTATTATAAGCAAGCGCAGCGCGTACGTACGCTGATTGCACGCGACTTTGTCGATGCCTTCACGCAGTGCGATGTGATCCTTGCCCCTACCGCGCCGAGTGCGGCATTCGCGGTGGGTGATGTATATGAACGATGTGTTTACCATTCCTGCATCGCTTGCCGGACTGCCGGGGCTGTCGTTACCCATCGGTTTAAGCAAGGCCGGGCTGCCACTTGGGTTGCAGCTTATTGGCCGTGCGTTTGACGAAGAAACCGTATTCAGAGCCGCTGAGGTTGTTGAACGCGAGGCCAGTTTTACCCATATGCCGGAGGGCTATTAATATGAGCGTGCCCTATCGTATCAAAGGAAATACCGGTGAGTGGGAGGTCGTGATCGGCCTTGAAGTCCACGCGCAGGTCGTCAGCAACTCGAAACTGTTCTCGGGTGCGCCCGTAGGCTTTGGTGCCGAGACCAACCAGAATGTGAGCTTTGTTGATGCTGGCATGCCGGGGATGCTGCCGGTGATTAACGAAAAATGCATCGAGCAGGCCGTGCGTACCGGGCTTGGTATCAACGCGCAGATTAACCTGACCTCGGTGTTTGATCGTAAAAATTATTTCTATGCCGATCTGCCGCAGGGTTATCAGATTTCGCAATTCCTCGACCCGATTGTCGGGAAGGGTGAGATCACTATTGACCTGCCGGGCGGTGAGTCGCGCGTGATCGGTGTGACGCGCATCCATCTGGAGCAGGATGCCGGTAAATCGCTGCACGAGCATAGCCCCAAACATTCCTTTATCGACCTCAACCGCTCTGGCGTTGCGCTGATGGAAGTTGTCAGCGAGCCGGAAATGCGCTCGCCGGAAGAGGCCGGTGCCTATGTTAAAAAACTGCGGACGATTGTTCAGTATCTGGGCACGTGCGACGGTGACATGGACAAAGGCAACCTGCGTTGCGATGCTAACGTTTCGGTACGCCGCCCCGGTGAAGAGAAATTCGGCACGCGGTGCGAGATTAAGAACGTCAACTCCGTCCGCTTCATCATGAAGGCGATTGAGTTCGAGGCGCAGCGTCAGGTGGAAATTATCGAGGCAGGTGGTACGATTGATCAGGAAACCCGCCTGTTTGACGCCAGCACCGGCGAGACCCGCACCATGCGGAGCAAAGAAGATGCGCATGACTATCGCTACTTCCCTGACCCGGACCTGCTGCCGCTGGTGCTGACGCAGGACTATGTCGATGCCATCGCTGCGACGATGCCCGAGCTGCCGGATCAGAAAAAAGCGCGCTACGTAGCGCAATTTGGCCTGTCGCCGTATGATGCAGGCGTGTTGGTGGCAGAGAAGGCCACGGCGGATTATTTTGAAGCGCTGGCGGAAAAGCATGATCCCAAGCTGGTGTCGAACTGGATTTCGGCAGAGCTGTTTGCGCGGTTGAACAAAATGGGCGTTGGGATCGAAGCCTCGCCTATTTCAGCTGCTGCACTGGGTGAGCTGATTGGCCTGATTGAAGATAATACCATCTCTGGGAAAATCGCAAAAACCGTGTTCGAGAAAATGTGTGAGTCTGGTAAGCCAGCGAAGCAGATTGTCGAAGAAGAAGGGCTGGTTCAGGTGACCGATACCGGCGCGATTGAAGCAGCGATCGACGCCGTGCTCGCTGCCAACCCGGATAAACTCGCGGAATATAAGTCTGGCAAAGATAAGCTGTTTGGCTTTTTCGTCGGACAAACGATGAAAGCAACCGGCGGCAAAGCCAATCCGGCTATGTTGAACGAGATCTTGAAGAAAAAACTAAGTTAGAAAACGCACCCTTGCCTGTGCGCCTACCTCCTTGTCACCCCGTTACTTCCGGTATCGTGTGGCTGGGGAGGGATGGTTTCTGCCCGTGCAATGGATAGGAGGCTCTATGAAACTTCGTAAATTACTCAAACTGCTGGGGGCGCTGGTCGCGCTGGTGGTGATTACGCTGATCGCGATTCCGTTTTTTGTTTCTGCAGATTACCTGAAAGCGCAGCTGGTAGCACAAGTAAAGCAGGCGACTGGGCGTGAGCTGGTTATTAAAGGGAAGGCCTCGCTTAGCCTGTTCCCGAATGTTGCGGTGGTGGTAGAGGATGTCACCCTCGGCAACCCGGCTGGTTTCACCAGCCCGTATTTTGTAACGGTCAAAAAGCTGGAAACCGGCGCTGCGCTTAAGCCGCTGCTTTCAAAGGAGTTGCGCATCACCGGTATCGCCGTAGAAGGTGCGGTGCTCAATCTTGAGGAAACCAAAGCCGGCGCGAAAAACTGGGAATTCGCTGCACCGGGCGGTGGTTCCTCTGCCGCCAAATCGAAAGACGTCGCTAAGGCAGACGATGCTGCGTCCTCCCCTGCACTGAACGGTTTTGCCATTGGCGACATTACGCTGAAAGATAGCGCGGTGCATTATATGAAGCCCGGTGCCGCGACGATTGCCGTGAAAGATATTCTTCTGACCGTGCATGGTGCCGATGGAAATGCCCCTCTGGCGATTGAAGGTAGCGTGCGCTATCAGGATGCGCCGGTGAAGCTGCAGCTGACCGTAGACGCCTTGCAGGCGGCTCTCTCGGGCGAAGCAACACCTGCCATGGTGGCGCTTAGCTTGCCGGATGGGTCGGTGAAATTTGAAGGTAAGGCCAGCATGAAAGAGCGGCCCAATGTCGATGGTGCACTCGCGGTTTCCATTGGTAATCTGCCTAAGTTGCTTGCATGGGCAACGGCCAAACCTGCTCCGGTGGGTTTGCCAAAACAGGTCGAGCTGACTTCGGTGTTGGCACTGAAAGGTGCTCAGGCAGTGACGTTAAGCGATCTCTCGTTGACGGTGGATGCGCTGAAGGCAGAGGGCAAACTGGCGCTCAACCTCACCGGGGCGGTGCCTGCATTGCAGGGGGCGTTATCGCTGGGAGAGGTTGATCTGGATGCGCTTCTGGCCAGTCAGGAAAAAACAGCGCCAGCAAAAGCAACGGCGGCAAAGACACGGCCTAAAGCAACTTCGGCAGAAGGATGGTCGCGTGCTCCGATTGACCTCTCTGGCCTGCGTGCGGCGAATGCCAATCTCGACCTGAAGCTGGCGGCACTGAAAGTCTCGAATCTTGAAATCCATGATATTGCTACCAGCATTGCGCTGAATCAGGGGAACCTGAAGCTGAATCTTGGAAACGCCTCGCTTTACAGCGGCACGGCCAAGGGAACCGTTATGCTGGATGGTAGTAGTTCGGTACCTTCTATGGCAACCAATCTGGCCCTGACCGATATTCAGATCGATCCGCTGATGACCGCGATGAGTGGTGCTTCGCGCCTGAGCGGGGTGGGGAATGTATCGTTGGTGCTCAACGCACAAGGTAGCAGCCAATATGCAATGGTGAATGCGCTGGGCGGCAAGGGTGCGATTCGCTTGACCGATGGTGCGGTGAAGGGAATCAACATCGCGCAGTTCCTGCGTAATGCAAAAAAAGGGTTCCTCTTCGGTGATAACAGCACCGAGAAAACCGACTTCACCGAATTGGCGGCCAGCTTTGAGATTGCCAAAGGCCTGCTGAGCAATAAGGATTTGTCGATGAAGTCACCCATCCTGCGGTTGGCAGGGAGTGGTACGGCCAACCTGCCAGCGCGCTTGTTGAACTATCGGTTGGTGCCAACACTGGTCGGAACGCTGCAAGGGCAGGGCGGTAAAGAGGCTGCCGGACTTGCAATTCCGCTATTGATTGCTGGGCCGTGGAGCAATCCAACGGTGACGCCTGATGTGAAGGGTATTATTGAAGACAGCCTGAAAAACCCAGAACTGCTGAAGCAGAACCTGAAAGATATCAACGGGACGATCAAGCAGTTCAACAGCCCGAAAGATATTGGCAAGGCATTGCTTGGGGGGCTTGGTAACGGGCAGCCTCAACCTGCTACGGAAGGTGGCGCACAGCCTGATCCCGTCCAGCAGGGCATCGGCAATTTGCTCAATAGCCTGCAGAAAAAATAAGCGGCGTATCGGGTGTTGTTAGTGCGCCTGCTGCATATCCATGGAGGATAGCATGCCGCGTGCGCTACGGTGGTTGGGGTCGATTGTCAGCGCTGCCTCAATATCGGCACGGGCGAGGGCAGTGTCGCCAATCCGCATGAAGGCCTGCGCGCGCTCTACCAGTAAATCAGGATTAACAGGGGTCAGGCTGATCGCATGATCGAGATCTTTGGCTGCGATTTTTGCCTTGCCATAAGCGAGGTTAATCTTCGCACGCTCTAGCAATAGCCCTGCGGTGAGTTTGGCATTCTCTGCGTTGTTCCCATAGGCCTGATTCATCTCAGTCAGTTGGGTGTCGAGCACGATCAGTGCTGCATCTGAGCGTCCCGCATTGCGCCATGCTGCGCTGGCTTGTTTCGTGACGAAGCAACGGAGGGTAAGGTCATCCGGAGGGATCTGGGTACGCAAGGCGTTTAGTGCATCTCCGGCTTCGGTATAGCGCTTGAGTCCATAGAGTGCCATTGCACGGCAATGCTGTGTGGCGATACCGGTATCTGTGGCAAGCCAGGCATCCGCTTTGGCCAGTGCTGCTGATGGATTGCTCCCCGCCAACGCGATGCATTGCTGGTAGGTAGGGGATTGTGTCATCCCGGCCTCTGCGGCGGTTGCGATCGGGCTGGCCAGCAGCGAGGCCGCGATCAGAAACAGGTGGCGGCGGGGATGTATCGTATGGTTCATATTAACTATTTAGGAGATAGTAGGCTGTAAAACAATAAAAATAATCTTTTTTCGTGGAACTGGCAGGAAACTTGCTTTTAGACTCAGTAGCGATAACCCTAATGGTAACCCCAACAAGGTGATAGAAGTCCATGCGCCACGTTCCGCTTTTGATGTTGCCCCTGTTCTGCACGGCACTGCTGCTTTCAGGCTGTGATGCTATGGTGGATGGCACGAATGCACGAGCCTCCATTACCGAGCGTGTGCTCAGCGATGCAACCAGCACCTGGGTCGATGCGTTGAGCTATCACCCTAAGCGTGGGCCGCAGGCACCACAGACGCGCTATTGCTATAAAATGATGATGGATATTGTCTGTTACGACAGTGTGCAGCCAGAGCTTACCGCAAAGCTGGTAGGCTATCAGGATAGCAACCAGATTTCATGGGTGCAGCCGGGTGGTGGTTCGCTGGGTGCCAGCGGTGGTGCCCCTGTTGCGTATGATCCTGCCGGACAGCCTGTGAGTTATAAAACGGTATACAAGGTGAAGAACAAGCTAAACGGCACGGCAATCGAGGATGCCAATAACAGCACCGGCATTATCCAGACGATGGATCTTCCGCCCGTTAATTAGCCTGTGCCAGCGGCGCCAGTTCGGCGTTACTAATCCGCATTTGTGGGCGCTCGAAACGTAGCGTATCGAAGCTGTGGCAATGGTTGCAATGTGCCTGCCATGCGGAGTGCTCGGTGCCGCAATGCATGCAGATCCAGCTTGCCGGAGCCGGTGCGTTTGCTGCACGGCTGAGCCAGTGATGGCTTGCCTCGTCATTGCGGAGTTTGCGTTCCAGATCGGCCATCAAGAGGGCGGCTTCTTTTGTTTCTTCCAGTGCCAGTGAGGCTTCAAGCTCGGTACGCGCGGTGGCGGCATTGCCAACCGCAATGGCATGGCGAGCGTGTAGCAGGTGGTGGATTGCGGTTTGCTCGCCGCGCAGGAATGAGCGCAGTAAGCGCGCCTGCATACGTGGTGAAGCAGGCTTGAGTGCATCGAGAATAGGCGCAATCAGCAGCGGGGAATGGGTGCTTTCCCACGCAGACAGCAACCATTTGCGTGCACGGCGTTCGGAATTTTCAGCCAGCAGCACATAGGCATAGTCAATGATGGCGGGTAGAAAATCCGGTGCGTAGCCAACCGCGTGGCGCAAATCCCTTTCTTTGAGATGGACATTGGTTTCGCCCTGCGCGGCAAGGTAGTAGCCCAAAGCGCTCATGCGGTTGCGCTCGTCCTTCGATAGGGGCGACTGCCATTGCCAGCCTTCGGTAAGAGCCAGCATCGGGGTGGATTTCTTCTCGCGTGCGTAAAGGTCGATCAAGGTCAGTACCAGCCAACGATCCCGCGGGGTGGTTTTGCGCGCTTCCTCAATCAGCGTGATGGCCTGCTGCCATTCACTTCGGCTGATATGCTGCTCAATCAGCCGGCGGGTGGCGAGTTCTGTGGTTGATTTATGCGTGAGCAATGCTTTGAATTGCACTTGTGCATCGGCTTGTTTGCCTTGCCGTTGTAAAAGCTGGGCCGTCAGTAGCTGGGGTAGTGGCTCACCGGGGAGGGCCAGCATGGCCTTTTTGATGGCTTCTTCGGCCAGTGCTTCGTTGCCCATCGAAAGGGCCGCAACACCACGGGTGAGATGCTCTAGCCCACGGCGGAAGGTGCGGTAACGGCGGCGCGCGCGACGGCGGGATGGCCAGGTGAGCATGCGCCATAGAAGGATCGCAAAAAAGGAAACGACGGCCATCACCAGAATAAGCAGGACACCAAGGACGGCAATATGCAGCACCACTTCATAGCCGAACCATGTCACCTGCACTTCGCCGGGATGTGCAGCGAGCCAACTGCCCGTCAGGTAGCAGGCGGCCAATAGTAAGGATGCCACCAGCCAGCGGGTCATGGGGTTTTGTCCTGTGGAAGGGCTGCTAACTCTGCCAGCGCGGCGCTATGCAGCGTCATCGCGCTGAGCCAGTTGTTATAGGGTGCCTGCGCGGCATCCGGCAGTGCCTCAACGCTGGCGAGCAGGGTTTCAAGTGGCGCTTTGTATTGGGTGCGCAGGGCCGTGTACTCCGCCTGATGGTCGGATGTTTTTCGGATCGAGACCAGCCCGGCAAAATAAGTATTTAAATGAGCAACAATCGGTGGCGTGCGGTTGTTATCGACGTCGCCGGTGCTGAGCCGGTTGGTAATGCGGATGAATTGTGCGCGGAGGGATGCTTCGTCTGGCAGGCCGTCTGCAGCATGCTCGCGTAGGGTGGGGAGGTCATCGGCCATTGTGGGGTGGTTCTTGAGCCAACGGTCTAATGCTTCCTGATAGGGCTGGCCGCTGGTAACGGCGGCACTGAGCGCGGCCGCTTCCCCTGCTGCTGGTTTCGTGGCGGATTCGGATGCCGGTTGGGCAAGGGGAGTGGGTTCTTTCACCACTTCTGCTGGCGCTTCCGTTGATGGGGGCGGTGTTGTGGTCGGTGGCGTGGCCGCTACCGAAGGCGGGG
>JAUIBB010000056.1 GCA_030427685.1 Alphaproteobacteria bacterium | reverse complement strand
GCAAAAGCGAATTAGGAGGCTTCCATGAATCCATTGCTGATGAAATTTTTTCTTGCTGCAACTGGTGCTATTATCCTGCTGACTTCAACCCTGTTCATCGTTCCCCAGACAGGACAGGCACTGGTACTACAGTTCGGTGAAATTACCCGCGTCGAAAAAAAACCGGGCCTGCATGCCAAGCTTCCTTTCGTGCAGGAAGTGCTGATGTTCGACAAACGCATTCTTGAGTTTGAGGCACAGCCTGCAGAATTCATCACCCGCAACAAGGAAATGGATGTCGATGAACGCGTAGTGATTGATGCCTTCGTCCGCTACCGCATCATGGATCCGGTACAGTTTTACCAATCTGTCCGTAACGAGGCGAATCTGAACAGCCGCCTCAACAGCATCGTTCTCTCTAGCATGCGGCGTGTACTGGCAGGCTACTCCCTGAATGACCTGCTATCGACCAAGCGTAGCAGCATTATGCAGCAGATTAAGGCCAACGTGAATGCGCAGGCAAGCGCTGCTCCAGGAGTGGCAGCACGTCAGAACAGCAGTGGGCAGGGCGGCAATGTTCAGGGCTTCGGCGTGCAGTTGGTTGACCTGCGGATTGTCCGCGCAGACTTGCCCTCAGACATTTCGCAATCGACCTATGAGCGTATGCGAAAGAATTTTACCAAAGAAGCCCAGCGCTTCCGTGCCGAAGGCGATGAGAAGGCCACTCAGATTCGCGCGGCTGCAGAGCGTGAGCGCACAGAAATTCTGGCCGAGGCGCATAAAAAAGCAGAAATCACCCGCGGGGAAGGCGATGCGCTCGCCGCCAAGACATATGCTAACGCGTATGGTCGTGACCCGGCATTCTTCAAGTTCTACCGCTCGATGCAAGCCTATCGCACCTCGCTGGAAAATGGAAATACCAGCATGGTCTTGACACCGGAAGATTCCTTCCTACGTGAAATGAATCCCTAGCATTACGACTGAGTAAAGGAGACCCCCCATGGGCACAGCACACCGTTTTGTGGCAATCATGGCGACCTTAACCTGCCTTTGGGGCACGGCTCCTGCGATGGCGGCGCCGCCTGAATCGTTCGCCCCGATTATCGAACCATTAATGCCTGCGGTGGTGAATATTTCGACAACGCAAAAAGTCTCCCAGCCATTAGGGCCGGTCTTTGATTTTCAGGGTATTCCGGGGCCACAGAACCGCCAGATCCAACAGTTCCTACGCCAGTTTAATGAACAGTTTGGTGGCATGGGTGCGCCCCGCCAGCGGGAAGTCACTTCACTGGGCTCTGGCTTCGTCATCGACCCGGAAGGCTATGTCGTGACCAACAACCACGTGATCGGCAATGCCGAAAAAATCACGGTGATCTTTCAGAACAAAACCCACTTGGACGCTACAATTGTCGGACGCGATGAGAAGACCGACCTCGCCCTGCTGAAAGTCAAAACCGACAAACCGCTCGTCGCCGTAAAGTTTGGTAACTCAGACGAAGCAAAAGTCGGCGACTGGGTGATTGCCGTCGGCAACCCGTTTGGTCTGGGTGGCTCCGTATCCGCCGGGATTGTCTCTGCGCGTGGTCGTAATATTAATGTGGGGCCCTTTGATGATTTTATCCAGACCGATGCGGCCATCAACCGAGGCAACTCCGGTGGCCCGCTGTTCAACACGCAAGGCGAAGTGGTGGGCGTAAACTCTGCCATCTTCTCACCAACTGGTGGCAATATCGGTATTGGCTTTGCGGTGCCTTCTTTAATGGTCAAAAGCGTTGTGTCACAGCTGCGCCAATATGGCACCATCCATCGCGGTTGGATGGGTGTTAAAATTGAAGCTGTCTCGGATGAGCTGGCGAACTCGCTCGGGCTTGGCAAAGCACGTGGCGCGCTGGTAAGCGACGTGACTACGCACGGCCCGGCAGCAACGGCTGGCCTGCAACCCGGCGATGTGATCCTGCGCTATAACGGCAAAGACATCACCGAAATGCGCTTGCTGCCGCGTTATGTGGCTGAAACCAAGTCTGGAACCAAAGTTCCAGTGATCTATTGGCGCAAAGGGAATGAAATGGCGACCCATCTGACCGTTGGCAAACTGCCAGAGTCGGTTGAATCGGAAGAAGCGAACGGCCAGCCTCATCCAGCTGTCCCGAAAGGAGCGCAGGTACTTGGGATGCAGCTTGTCCCACTTTCTAAAGAAGTGCGCATGCAGCTATCACTTCCTGCTTCCAGCAAGGGCGTGATTGTCGAGGCTATCGACCGCAACGGTGCGGCCGCGAAGCGCGGCATCCGGCGTGGCGATGTGATTCTTGAAGTCAACCAGATGCCAGTAGACTCTACCGCAGCGGTTGAGAAAGCATTGGCCAGCGCCCGGAAAATTGGCCGTGATTTCGCGCTGGTACGTATCGCGCGAAAAGACGAAGCGTTCTTTGTGACGGTTCCCGTTAAGTAGGGGAAGTGACAGCTATTTTACAACGGCCAGTTGCTCTGGCCGGGTCAGCCGGATCATGGGGCCGTTCTCAGCATAAATGGTGCCGCGCACCTGTACTACGCTTCCGGGCTTTATTTCCGCGAGCAGCGTTTTAAATCCCCGCCGCGCACGCCCCGTAACGGTTGCCGAAAAATCCGTCTGCCAATGCTCACCAAAATTCAGGTAGGTGGCGCTACGGCTCTCATGGGTGCGGGTGATGGCGCCTTCGACCACATGGAATTCCAGAAAATGCTGCGCAGCATTTTCTGGCGTGAGCACGAATCCCGCCTTACCCCAGACACCGCGTTTTGCCTGACGCGCCTCTCGCTCTGCTTTCTGTAAGCTTGCTGGCACACGCCCCTGCGGAAAGAGCACCGCCACCCCTGCACGCAACATAGCCTCCTGCATCGCGGGAGCGGAAATCAACGTGCGGCCATAGCGGTCTTCTGCTACGGCACGAAACGTCACCTCATGCTGCAATAAATGCGTGGCAAACCATGGTGCTGCAAGCGCCGCATCCGGAAATACGATGTCGACAAAGCGTGCCTGCTGACCCGAGGCCAGCCGGATTGTTTGGTCTTCAGTAACCGAAAGTACCTGCTCAGCAGCCATTCCGCGTGCAGCCTGTGCCGACACTGAAACACTGCACAAAATCAGCAGGGCCGCAGATACGAGGCAACCGACCATACCACTCCCCTTCATCGCGTTCTCCCGACGTGCCTACCCGTCTATGCCGAGAGAACCTCATAAGCAGGAAGCGTCAGGAACTCGACATATTCAGGATCAATCGTCATCCGCATAATCAGGGCATGGGCACGCGTATACGGCACGGCGTTGAACTGCTCTTCACCAACGGTGGCACGAATCGTTGCCATTTCCTCTTCTGCCAAGCGTACCAGCAACTGCTCGGTAATTTCCTCGCCGCTTTCCAGTTTTGCTTTGTGGTGCATCCACTGCCAGAGCTGGCTACGCGAAATTTCTGCCGTGGCGGCGTCTTCCATCAGGTTAAACAAGGGAACGCAGCCCATGCCATTCAGCCAGTGTGCGGTATATTGAATCGCCACGCTCAGCGAGTTGCGTACGCCAGCTTCGGTGATCGTTCCCTTAGGAATGGTCAACAGGTCCTGTGCGCTAACCTGTACGTCCAGACGCAGGTTATCGCGCTGGTTTGGCTGTGGCATCACGCGGTCGAACACCTCCATCGCCACGGGGATCAACCCGGGATGGGCAACCCATGTGCCATCATGGCCATTCATTGCTTCGCGCTCCTTATCGGCACGCACAGCAGCAAAGGCTTTTTCATTTGCAGCTTCGTCATTCTTCACCGGAATAAAGGCCGACATGCCGCCCATCGCGAATGCCCCGCGCTTGTGGCAGGTCTGGATCAGCAACTGCGAATAGGAATTCAGGAAGTGCACGCCCATGCCGACCTGCGAGCGATCCGGCATGACAAATTCCGGCAAGGCGTGGAATTTTTTGATGACCGAGAAAATGTAATCCCAACGCCCACAGTTGAGGCCAACCGCGTAATCTTTCAGCGCGTGCAGGATCTCATGCATCTCGAAGGTTGCCGTAATCACCTCAATCAACACGGTCGCTTTGATCGTGCCGCGCGGCATGCTGATATAGTCTTCCGCGAAGGCAAATACATCGGCCCAGAGCTGCGCTTCTTCGGCAGACTCCTGCTTGGCGAGGTAGAAATAAGGGCCGGTGCCACGCGCTACGCGCTCGGCAGCGCTGTGGAAGAAATAGAGGCCGAAGTCCAGCAACGCACCGGGGATTGGTTTGTTGTTGAAGGTGACGTGGCGCTCGGGCAAATGCCAGCCACGCGGACGCACAATCAG
The DNA here is from genome assembly GCA_030427685.1 of Alphaproteobacteria bacterium. Taxonomy (GTDB): domain Bacteria; phylum Pseudomonadota; class Alphaproteobacteria; order Rickettsiales; family UBA3002; genus QFOX01. The sequence goes on along the minus strand of JAUIBB010000056.1, from coordinate 7,506 downwards.
GGTTGCAAGACCGCTGGCATTAAGGGCGTAAGACTTTCCTTCCGGGCTGCTATAGGCGAGCGTTCCACGGGATGCATCGTACAGTGCTTTTTGCCCTTCGACCAACTTCTCCCAGGTAGGAGACAGCGAATCCTCCAGATCCGCCATGAAAACTTTGGCCCCTGAATTCAGCGCGTTGATAATCATCTTGGGTTCGGCAGGGCCGGTGATTTCAACCCGGCGATCCAGCAGGTCAGCCGGGATTGGCGCAACGGTCCAGTCGCCTTCACGGATTGCTTTGGTCTCGGCATTGAAATCCGGCATCGTGCCTTTATCAAACGCCAGTTGGCGTGCAGCGCGCTTGACCAGCAGATGGTCGCGCCGCTCGCCGAACCGCTCTACCAGCGCCCCAACGAACGCCAGTGCCTCGGGCGTAAACAGGAAGCTGCACTCCGCCGGTACCGGCGCTTCAATTTTGGGCAGTTGCTTCTCAGCAATAGGGGCTGACTGGGTCATACGGGCTCTCCTTTGAATGTGGCAAGGCAAGGGAACTTTAAAGCGAAACCTCTGTAATGCAAGGCTTGTCTTAGCCCACACCTAAGGCTATGGGTACGGCATGCATTACCCATTGAAACACCATCTGCATCTTGGCTTTCGCGCAGGGCGTAACCTCATCAAGAATTTTGGTGTTGAGACGGCAGGCTACCTGACCTTCCTGATCCTTCTCTCGCTTTTCCCCTACCTACTGCTGATGGTTTCCGCCGCCGGTTTTGTGGGGCAAGGGGAAGCGGGTCGGCAGTTTATTGAGCTGATGCTGCAGCACCTACCAGCCGAAGCAGCACAAACCATCCGTCCGCGTATTGTAGAAATCATCTCTGGCCCTCCGCAAGGGCTGCTGACCTTTGCCATCCTCAGTGCGCTATGGACCTCGTCCTCGGCGATTGAGGCGATCCGTGGGGGCCTGAACCGTGCCTACCGTGTCAGCGCTCCACCGGCCTACCTTGCCCGCCGCATCGCTGCAATTTTACAGGTGATTCTCTTTACCCTTCTCTTCCTTGCGGTGATTGTTTCCCTCGTCTTCATCCCCATTGCGGTGAATTACATTACGGACTTTACCGGCATCGATATCCCGCTGCAGTTACAGACCCTGGTAAACCGCTACTTCCTCTATGTCGGCGCCGTGCTGATGTTCTTTCTGGTATCGAGCCTGTATTATGTGCTGCCAAACCTGAAACAAACGCGACGGAACGTAATGCCGGGGGCATTGCTGGTGCTGATTTTATGGGCGGCAGGGGCGAAGCTCATCTCCTTCTACCTCACGGAAGTCACCCAGCTTACGCCTGTCTATGGATCACTCTCGGGCTTTATTGCTACGCTGATTTTCTTTTACGTGATGAGCCTGATTTTCATCTATGGGGCCGAGTTCAATCACGAGCTTACACTGGCCCGCGGTGAACTGATCGAGGAAGCCATTCCCCACACCGAGTAAACGGTGCGCATGCCGGCTAGGATTGCACCAACATCGGCACCTTATCCATCGCCAGCAGCCATAAGAAGGCAGCTGCGATAGCCAACCCATAGGGTACAGGTTCTTTACGGGTCAACAGGCGCGGCAAGCGGCGCTGTGGCCATAGCTTGTTGCATAGCGGTGGCAACAGGAACCGTAGTAGCAGAATCATCAGCACCAGCACCCCGCCGCTGATCGCTGTCAGCATCAGGAAGGTAACCGTTGCCATGCTCCAGCCCGTCCATAGTGATAGCACAACCAATAGCTTAACATCGCCACCCCCCATCAGGCCGAGCGCAAACAGACCTAATCCAAAGAAAAGCAATGCCCCCGCTGCTGCCAGCGATAAGAGCGGGTCTGTCGGCAGGAAAAAAATGCCCACGGTATAAAGCGCAAGGATCACCAAATTCAATTTGTTGGAAATAATATAGCGCCGCGTGTCGCTTACAATAACCCACAGCATCGCGAGGGTGAGCGCGAGCTGGAAGCAAAGCGGTGCAGTGACGTGAACATCCATCGTTAAATCCTTGTCAGGCCATAAGTGATGCGTTAGGGTTCACCCTCAATAGAAGTTGAGAACATGCAACAGTCAAGCTCCATGCATCCTTCACAGCCTGTTCAACGCGGCCACATCCTTGTGATCGGGAATGAAAAAGGCGGCTCCGGCAAAACCACGACCAGTATGCACCTCATTGTTGGGTTGCTGCGTCTTGGGTTTAAGGTCGGCAGCATGGATATCGACGCACGCCAGCGCTCCCTCACCCGTTATATCGAAAACCGTAAATCCACCATGGCAAGCGAGTCGGCAACGCTGCCGCTGCCTGCCCATGTGGTCATCCAACGCAGCCCCTTCAACCTTGTTGAGGAAGCAGAGGCCGACGAGCGCGAGCGCTTCACCCGCGCGCTGGCACGCTTGCTGGTCAACTGCGACTTTGTGGTCATCGACTCTCCGGGGAGCGACACATATCTCGCGCGGCTGGCCCACTCGTTTGCCGATACGGTGATTACCCCGGTCAACGATAGTTTCGTCGATCTGGACGTGCTTGCCTCAGTGGACGGCATCAGCATGAAGGTCAAGAAACCCAGCATCTACAGTGAAATGCTGTGGGAGCAAAAACTCACCCGTGCACGGCGCGACGGCGGTACGATCGACTGGGTCGTTATGCGCAACCGCCTCAGCAACATTGATGCTCGCAACAAGCGTATGGTCACAAAAGTAACGGAAGAGCTAGTGAAGCGTTTAGGCTTCCGGCTTGCACCGGGCTTCTCGGAGCGGGTTATTTTCCGTGAGATGTTCCTGCTGGGCCTGACCGTGCTCGACGTCATCGAGACCAACCGAAGTGGCAACACCTTGTCGATGTCGCACCTCGCTGCACGGCAGGAAGTGCGCGACCTGCTTAGCGCACTACAAATCCCTGTGATTGATGCGCGCCTTGCGCAAGTACGCAACGGTGTCAAAGGCGATCCCCTCACCGCTCCACGCATTGCACCAAAAGTAAAAGCACCTGCGCCGAAAGCACCGGCTGCAACCGCAAGCGAAGCACCCGCGACCCCAGCGACGGAATCTTCTCCCCCTACCAATGAAAAAGCCTCTGAGCGCTCTTCCGAAACTGAAGCGGCCTAGACCGGACTCTCCATGTATCTTCCTGCCCCCTCACTCTTTCGTGCTTATGATGTGCGCGGCATCGTTGGCGAAACGCTCGATGCTGCTGATTTTATTGCCATTGGGCACGCCTTTGCCAGCCATGTGGCAGATGAATGCCAGACACGCACCCCTCTCATCCTGCTAATGCGCGATGGGCGTGCTAGCTCACCCAACCTTGCAGAGGCGATGATTGAGGGAATGCTCCGGGCAGGCGCACGCGTGCTGGATGGAGGCGTGGGCCCCACCCCCATGTGCTATTTCGGCACGCACCATCTGAATGCCGATGGCAGCATTATGATTACCGGATCGCACAATCCCCCGGCGCATAATGGGGCAAAATTCATGTGCGACGGGAAAAGCCTCTACGGTGCGGCGCTGGCCTCACTGCGCGAGCGCATTGCCCGTAATAATCTCCTCCATTCGCGTGGCCAGCGCGAGGAAGTGGACATACTGGAAGAATATCTATTTGAACTGCGCAAGATCATGGGCGACGCACCACTACCACCCATCGCATGGGATGCCGGAAATGGCGTTGCGGGACTGGTGGTCGAGGAGCTGCTGAAGCACAGTAAAACCAAACATGCCAAGCTGTTTTTGGATGTTGATAGTAACTTCCCCAACCATCACCCGGATCCCGCAGAGGAAAAAAACATGCAAGCCCTGCGCGCTGCTATTCAGGAAGACAGCAGTCTTGCTATGGGAGTTGCCTTTGATGGCGATGGCGACCGCATGGGCGCGGTAGATGACAAGGGCCGGATCCTCTCGCCGGACCATACGCTAATGCTACTGGCAGACGAAGTGCTGGCAAATCATCCCGGCGCAACGATTATTGCGGATGTAAAAACCTCTGACCAGTTTTTCGCGCGCGTAAAAGCCAAAGGTGGCACGCCACTAATGTGGATGACCGGCCACGCGCATATCAAAACCAAACTCGCCACGACAGATGCAAAATTTGCCGGAGAAGCCAGCGGCCACATCTTTTTTGCGGATGAATATTTCGGCTATGACGATGGCCCCTATGCTGCGCTGAGGCTGATTCGGATTGTCGCTAAATCCGGCAAAAAACTCAGCGAGCTGGTGGATGCGCTACCGCCGATTTTTGCCTCGCCGGAGATTCGCATCGACTGCCCGGACGACCGAAAATTTGAAGTGGTAGAAGCCATCGCCGCCGCACTGGCCGAACAAGGGGCGACCGTAAACCTGCTCGACGGCGTGCGTGTGTCGATGCCCCAAGGCTGGTGGCTGGTACGCGCCAGTAATACGCAGGCTGCCCTCGTGGCACGTGCGGAAGGCGCAAATGCCCAAGCGCTAACGCAGACAATGCACGCCATGCATACCGCGCTCAAAGCGCAGGGGATTGATATCAGCGCCAGCGCATCGCACTAAGTGTTTACGCGGGCTCCTGCTGCGTCAGGCAATGGATGGTGCCAAGACCCCAGACGAGATCACGTGCATAAATCCCTACCACGTCACGTTTCGGGAAGCAGGCTTGCAGAATGCTGAGTGCCTCTTTATCCGCCGGATCGTTGAAGACCGGCACCAGCACCACCTTGTTGCAGATGAGGAAGTTGGCGTAGCTCGCCGGCAGGCGCTGACCCTCGAAGATCACCGGGCGCGGCATCGGCAGGTCGATGACCTCGAATGGTTTTCCTTTGGCGTCACGCGCCGCCAATAGGCGACGTTTGTTTTCTTTCAGGCGCGCGTAGTTTTCGTCTTTCTTGTCGTGCTCGATTACCGTCACGATTTTGCCGGGGGCGACGAAGCGGGTGATGTCGTCGACATGGCCGTGGGTGTCGTCGCCGACGATGCCGCTCTCCAGCCAGATGGTATTCGGCGCGCCGAGGTAATGGCCGAAGAGCAGTTCGTAATCCTCGGCGGTGAATTTTTTGTTGCGGATCTGGGTGTCCGACAGCAGCCATTCTTCGGTGACGATGATGGAGCCGAGACCATCCACCTCGATCCCGCCGCCTTCGAGCACGATCGGGATGTCGTTGGCAGTTGGCTCCAGCGTGTCGTCCTGCGTGAAGTCGGCGATGGCATCCGGCACTTCGTTATCAAGACGCCAGTTCTTATATTTCGCCCAACCCGTGAATTTCCAGTTCAGCGCAACCTTCCCGTCGATGCCATCCTCAACCCAGATAGGGCCACAATCACGCAGCCAGCCACGGTTGGTAGGCACTTCCAGCATATCGACGAGGTCAAGATCAACACCGCTGCGCATCAGCATGTCTGTTGCTTCTGCACGCGCTTTGACATCTTTTACCAATAGGCCAACCCGCTCACCACTGCCGGTGATGACGCGTACCATTTCAGCAAATACCCACGGCACTGGCGCAAATTTACCCGGCCAGTCGGCCTTGGCATGCGGCCAGCTCATCCAGATACGCTCTTGCTTCGCCCACTCGGCGGGCATTTTGAAACCCATCATTGTCATTCTCCTTCTTGTCATGCTGAACCTGTTTCAGCATCCATCAGAATTCTGCGTCGCAGACACTCCTTAGATAGATCCTGACATGCGTCAGGATGACAGTTGTGATTATTCCTCGCTCGGGTGCTCGGTCAGTTTGCCGTAATGCTCGATGCGGCGGTCGCGGAAATAGGGCCAGTATTGGCGCTGTTTCTCGACGGCAGCGGGGTCGACCACGGCGGTCATGACGCCTTCGAACTTCTCATCCGCCTGCTCGATATAGCGGCCTGAGGTGTCGCAGATGAAGCTGTGGCCGAAGAACTCCAACCCGCCGCCATCGGCGTCTTTCTCCAGCCCGATACGGTTGGGCGAGGCGACGAACACGTTGTTGGCAACGGCGTGGCCGCGCTGCACGGTCTGCCATTTGTTCCACTGCTCTTCGCCGTATTGGGCTTTCTCCGCCGGGTGCCAGCCGATGGCGGTGGGGTAGAAAATAACGCTCGCACCCTGCATGGCGGTGAGGCGCGCGGCTTCGGGGAACCACTGGTCCCAGCAGATGAGCACGCCGATGCGGCCATATTTGGTGTCGAAGTTTTTGAAGCCGAGATCACCGGGGGTGAAGTAGAATTTCTCGTAATAGCGCGGATCATCCGGGATATGCATCTTGCGGTATTTGCCCAGATAGGTACCGTCGGCATCGATGACAGCGGTGGTGTTGTGGTACATGCCCGCCGTGCGGCGCTCGAACAGTGAGGCGACGATCACCATGTCGAGTTCTTTCGCCAGCGTGCCGAGATAGTCGGTGCTGGGGCCGGGGATGGCTTCGGCGAGGGCGAAGAAGTCATGGTTCTCGCTCTGGCAGAAATAGGGGCTGAGGAACAGCTCCGGCAGGCAGGCGACCTGCACGCCTTTTTTCTTCGCTTCGCGCAGCCATTTCGTAGCGGTTTCCATGTTATGGGCTGCATCGGCCGTCATGGACATCTGGACGATGCCGATGGTGAAGGGCGTGTTTTTCATAGGTCTCTCCTCGAATAAGCAGTGGCGGATAGCAGGTTTGCCAGCATTGGGCAAGGCTGCTATAGGGAGGCAACCCTTGGAGAATCGCATGAATGGACTCTATCTTTCCCCCTATGTTGGCGTGCTCGCGCTGATTTACCTGCTACTGAGCGTCCATGTTATCCGCCTGAGGCGGCGCAAAGGGATGGCAGCAGGCGATGGTGGCGATATACAGCTAGCGCGCGCCATACGCGCCCACGCCCATTTTGCCGAATATGTACCGTTTTGCCTGATCATCCTGTGGCTGCTCGCGGCGCTGGGCACAGCATCACTGCTGGTGCATACGCTGGCCGGACTGCTGGTCGCCAGCCGCCTGCTGCACCCTTACAGCCTGTTGATTGCGGAGCTCAAACGCAACCACTTTCGCTGCCGGGTGGCCAGCATGCTATTGACCTTCCTGATTCTTGGCGTTGGCGGTTTGCTATTGCTTCTTGCAGGATTTACCGCTTCATTCGCCCAATAGTATGCGCGCCCATAGCTCAACTGGATAGAGCACTCGCCTTCTAAGCGAGCGGTTGCAGGTTCGAATCCTGCTGGGCGCGCCAGTTTTTTAATATTTCAGCATGTTAAATCCATTAAATATTTATTAAACCTTCTCTGATAGGCTTCTTCTGAAGTCAAACAGAGGATTTATGACGGCAGCAGAAGAACAACCGGACGAAACAGTTCCTGAGGTCAGCGATTATGTTGAGCCAGAAGCAGAGATTCCGCTAGAAGAACAGCTAACACCGGAACACGGCTATATCAGCGTGGCAGCCTGCAATGCGGTATTCCGTGATACCGATTATAAACGGATGCAGTACGGCAGCCATTTGAGCATGGCGCTCGGCGCACTTGTTGCCGGGGCATTACTGAAAATCCGATCTGAAGAAGACACGTTGCGCGATAAAATCATCGAATATTGTGCCTCGA
>JAUIBB010000158.1 GCA_030427685.1 Alphaproteobacteria bacterium | reverse complement strand
ATTACACAGAGGCCTTGAAATACAGTCCGGATAACGCAGCGGTGCTCAATAATATGGGGCTGAGCCTTGCTATCGATCACCAGCATGCGCAGGCGATCGAAGCGCTGGAGCGCGCCGTGCGTTTCAGCAAAGCCGAAGGGCAGCGTAAGCAGGTCGAGCTGAATATGGCGTTGGTGTATGCGGTCTCCAAGGATCTTGACCATGCGCGCACGCTGGCATCTAAATATTATGAAGGCCCGGCGTTGGATAATAATATGGGGCTCTATGCCCATCTGGCGAAGAATGATTCGCTGGCCAAAACCTATCTGAACATGGCGCTGAGCCAGAGCCCTGTTTTCTATGAGCGTGCGTGGGAGAATCTTGATCTGCTGGGTGATTCGGCGTCGCCGGCCCCGGCAACCTCGGGCGACCTGAAGCTGGTGCCTAATCCCAACCTTCCGAAAATGTCCGAATAGCCAGCGCGCGTTGCCAGGCTAGGTGCGATGGACGGCAACCCCGGCAGGCGCCTGCATGACTGGCATGACCTCAATCCGGTTGATGTTCACATGTGGCGGCTGCGCCAGTGCCCAGCGGATAGATTCAGCGATATCATGCGCTGTCAGCGGTGCCAGCCCCTGATACACTGCGCCAGCGCGCTGCTGGTCGCCATGGAAGCGGACTTCGGAGAATTCGGTTTCCGTCATTCCCGGTTCGATATTGGTCACGCGTACCGGGCTGCCCAGTAAGTCGGCGCGCATTGCGTGCGAGAAATAGGTGACGAATGCTTTGCAGGCACCATACACATTCGCGCCGGGATAATGATACGTCCCCGCGATGGAGGAAATATTCACGATATGCCCCGTGCCGCGTGCCTTCATGCCCGGCAGGATCTCACGGGTAAGGGTAAGCAGGCCCAGCACGTTGGTCTCAATCATTGTCTGCCAATCGCTCCACTCGGCCGTGTCGGCCATTGCAAGGCCAAGTGCACCACCAGCATTGTTGACCAGCACGTCGATGTCTTGCCATGCTTCTGGCAGGCTGCGTAGTGCGGTGAGGGTCGATTCACGGTCGCGTACATCCATTTTCAGGATGAGCGTTTCCGTTGGCAGTTCTTTCTTTAAGGCCTCAAGCCGCTCGATCCGACGGCCCGTCAGGATCAGCCGTGCACCTTCGCGCGCCAGCAATTCTGCGGTGGCCTTACCAATGCCTGAGGTAGCGCCGGTAATGAGGATGGTTTTGGTTGTGCTCATGGCGGTCACTTGCTGTGGTGATGGCGTTTGGGTTAGGCGCTTTTCTTGGGTTTTGCTTTAGCAGGTGCTTTTTTAGCAGGCGCTTTCTTGCTCGCAGCTTTTTTGGCGGGAGCTTTTTTCTTTTTGCTGCTGGCTTTTCCTTTGGCGCCTGCGGCGGGGAGCAATGGGAGCACTTGCTCCATTGTAACCTCTTCAGGCGTCATCTCTTTCGGCAGGGTGACGTTCTTGCCGGCGTATTTGATGTAGGGGCCGTAACGGCCTTTGAGGATGACGACTTTCTCGCCAGACTCTGGGTGTGCGCCGAGGTCTTTGAGTGGTTCAGGGGCGTTGCGGCCACCGTTCTTTTTCTTCTCAGCCGCTTCGGCGATGAGCGCTACCGCGCGGTTCATGCCGATGGTGAGGATGTCTTCGGTCGGTGCCAGGTTCGCATACTTACCCGCATGCAGCAGGTAGGGGCCGAAGCGGCCAATGTTGGCGACGATCATCTCGCCGGTTTCCGGGTGGTTGCCAATCTCACGCGGGAGGGCGAGGAGCGACAGGGCCTTTTCCAGATCCACTGACGATGGTTGGGTGCCTTTTTGTAGCGAGCTGCGCTTGGGCTTTTTGCCATCGCCCAACTGCACGTATACGCCGTATGGGCCCTTGCGGATGGTTACGAGTTCGCCGCTGACAGGGTCGGTGCCCAGTGTGCGGGGGAATTCTTCGGCCTCGCCGGAGGCTTCGCCATCCCCGCTATCGGTGGTGAGTTGGCGGGTGAAATTACAGTCCGGATAGTTCGAGCAGCCGAGGAAGGAGCCAAACTTGCCGGTTTTTAAATGTAGCTCGCCCTTTTTACAGGATGGGCAGACTTTTGCTTCGGCGGCTTTTTCACCAACGCCGAAGATATATGGCTCCAGCAGCTCTTCAACGCGGGTGAGCACCTCGGTGATGGTGAGTTTTTTGCTGTCCTCTACGCGGGCATGGAAATCTTTCCAGAACAGGCGCAGTTCTTCCTTCCAGTCGCGTTCGCCATCGGCAATCTGGTCGAGGTTTTCTTCGAGATTGGCGGTGAAGTCGTATTCCACATAACGATCGAAATAAGACATCAGGAAGGCGGTGACAACGCGCCCAAGCGATTCTGC
>JAUIBB010000157.1 GCA_030427685.1 Alphaproteobacteria bacterium | reverse complement strand
GCTGGGGCCGCTGGCAAACTGGGGGCTGAACCTTGAAGGCAACCATATTGGCGTCAACCCCGGCACCTATGAAACCAGCGAAGCAGGCGTCTATGCCATTGGCGACATCGCCACCTACCCGCACAAGCTGAAACTCATCCTGTGCGGCTTCTCAGAAGCAGCGCAGGCGGCGCACGCCATCTACCATCGCCTCTATCCCGATGTCGCCCTGCATTTTGAATATTCCACCACCAAAGGTGTTCCCGCAGCATGACCGCGAAACGCATCGACGGCAAAGCATTCGCCGCAACATTGCGTGCCAGCATTGCGGATGCCGTTACCCAGCTCAACACCAGCCACAACCTCACCCCCGGCCTTGCCGTCATTCTCGTAGGTGAAGACCCGGCCAGCGCCGTCTATGTACGCAACAAGCGTAAGGCCTGTGCCGAAGCCGGCATCGCATCCTTTGAAACCATCCTCCCCGCCAGCACCACGCAAGACGCGTTACTGCGCGAGATTGCACGGCTCAACGCAGACGATGCCGTCCACGGCATCCTCGTCCAGCTTCCCCTCCCCGCACATATTGATGCGCAGGCGGTTATCAATGCCATCGACCCGGCTAAGGATGTCGATGGGTTCCACGTTATCAATGCCGGACGCCTTGCCGTTGGCCAGCCGGGGCTGGTGCCCTGCACGCCACTGGGCTGCCTGCTGCTGCTGCGCGATACGCTGGGTAGCCTTGCAGGCAAACATGCGGTCATTCTGGGGCGCAGCAATATTGTTGGCAAGCCCATGGCACAGCTCCTGCTGCGTGAATCCTGCACCGTCACCATCTGCCATTCACGCACCGAGCAACTCTCGCAGGAAACACGGCGCGGCGATATCCTGATTGCCGCAATTGGTAAGCCGGAATATGTCCGTGGCGACTGGATTAAACCCGGCGCCACGGTGCTTGATGTTGGCATCAACCGCATCACCCGTGACGATGGTAGCAGCGCACTGGTTGGAGACGTAGACTACAAAGCTGCCTCCGCACGCGCCCATGCGATTACGCCCGTTCCCGGCGGCATTGGCCCGATGACCATCGCCTGCCTCCTGCGCAACACGCTAGAAGCCGCCTGTGCCATTCATGGCATTGCGTTCACGCTCTAGCCCGGGCGCAGCCACCCTCGCGATCCTTTCCTCCACGCCCTGCGATCGATATCAAATGATACGGCCCAGTCGTATCAAGCCACTGCCACCGCTCTTTGTCGCGTTGGGTTCTGGCTTCCAATAAGCGCGACCATCAAACCAGGCCATAACAAAAAAGGGGCGGCCACTGGCCGCCCCTTCCTATGTCTTCGCGTTAGCGAAAATCGGAGAGAAACTACTCTACGATTTCAACTTCAACGCGGCGGTCACGCCACAGGCATGCACGCAGTTCGTTGCCCGTTGCATCGCAATCCGAACGCGACGCGCTCTCACCGAGACCACGTACTTCCGATTTGCCAACAACTTTGATGCCTTTGCTTTTCAGGAACGAAGCAACCGTGTTTGCACGTTGCTGGCTCAGGCGCAGGTTGTAACCTGGGGTACCGATTTCATCAGCGAAGCCAATGATTTTAACCGAGTGTACTTTTTTCGAGCTGAGAGCCGAAGAAAGTGAGTGCAACTTTTTCTTACCAGCCATGGTGAGCTTGGAAGAGTTAAAGTTGAAGTAAACAGTGCGCATTTCGATGTCGAGGCTAGCAACCGTATGGCAGTCGCTTGACATGGCATCCCACTGGGTGAGCACGCAATCGCCGAAGTTACTGACAACCGCATTGCCATTGGTGCTGTGCACGACTTTTTGTGCAGCAGGGTGGCTTGCGCTTGCAGATGCGGCGAGAAGCAGCGCACCGGCGGCTGCAAGAATCGTCGATGTTTTAAAACAGTTCATGATGATTTCCTTAAAGCTGGTACAGGGTTAATCGCTACATCATAGCCGCGAGACGCGGAAATAATGCATCGCTACAGCTCTGGCAAAAGCGGGGGATGGATGCAAATATTCTATCGCTATTTCCAATAGCCACCCCCTAAACGCGCCACAACTGTTGCATTCGAGCAACATGGGTTGGCTGGCGGCAAAAAATGCCACTAATCAACTGATATAAATCCAGAACCAGCACACTTATCCACGACCTGCCGCTTACCGCCTGGTGCGGCGATAGCGCATCACATTCGCATTATGCTCTTTTAAGGTAGTCGCAAAATAATGACCGCCATGCCCCGTAGCAACAAAGTAAAGGGCATTGGTGGCACTGGGGTGCAACGCCGCATACAGCGCATCCCTGCCGGGATTGCAGATGGGCGTCGGCGGCAACCCGGCACGGGTATAGGTATTATAAGGCGAGTCTTTCTTGAGATCTGC
>JAUIBB010000055.1 GCA_030427685.1 Alphaproteobacteria bacterium | reverse complement strand
ACAGGCTCCTGCTCGGTGCCATCATAGGTGGGGCGGAAATCAACCGTGTCGTTGTCGAGGTCTTCCATCAACAAGATGGCGGCATCGGTCAGTTTGGCTTCGGTATAACGCATGGCGGCGGCATTATCGCCATCGATCGAGCCAAAGTTGCCTTGCCCATCGACCAGCGGATAGCGCACCGAGAAGGTCTGCGCCAAACGCACCATGGTATCATACACGGCGGTATCGCCATGCGGATGGTATTTACCGATAACATCACCCACGACCCGCGCACATTTTTTATAGCCAGATGCCGGATCCAGCCGCAATTGCGCCATCGCATAGAGCAAGCGGCGATGCACGGGCTTCAGGCCGTCGCGCACATCGGGCAGCGAGCGCGCAGTAATCGTTGAAAGCGCATAGGCAAGGTAGCGCGTGCCAAGGGCGTCTTTAAACGAGACGGTTTCGATAGAACTGGTATTTGCGGTGGCCATAGGCCGCGCAAATTAGCCGGTTTTCGGCAGAACACAAGGGTTTTTACAGGATTTATTGGCGATAATTGCCAGATGAAGGGGATGCAGGCACATACGGCGTGGTGGGCGAATAACTATTGCCACCATCTACCACCACATAGGAATGCCCCGTTGCTTCCAGATAGGTACGATCGAACTCATCATGGATGCGTTTTTTTAGCTCGGGGGAATAGTCTTGCATCCCCGCATCTACGATTGCATTGACCTCGGGATCATTCCCTCTGTCATTACCAACAGGCGAGGCCTCGTATTTCTTTTGTTTCTGCTTTTGATTCGCATCCTTGTCACCCGGCTTAATATCCGATTCACGCCCCAGGTAATGATTGATTTTGTCACTCAGCATTCTTTTGCCGATAAACATACCTGCAACGCCAAGGCTAAGGCCTAGAATAATGCCAACCCAGCCGCCACCGAACATGGTGCCCAACAGGGCGCCGCCACCGATACCTACAAGGCCGCCAAGGATGTCACCAACATTAAATCCATCGAAAAAGCTGCCTTTTTCGCCGTCTTTTTTGTCCTTTGAGGCATCTGGCTTTTTCTCGCCCTTTTTGCCGGTTTTATCGGCTTTTGCCTCTTTACCTTTGTCTGCCTCGGCTGATGTTTTCTTTTTGGAATCCGGCGTCACGAAGTCTACGCACCACTGATAGGCATTTTTAAAATACTGATTCACCTTATCACCAGCGTCGGCCATATCCTGCTCAAACTCTTCGCCTTCACGATCCCCGGTCACATCTTTGGGTTCGGTATAGCTGTAAGGTTCCGATGCCGTGCCATTGTAGCTGGCAATGTCTGCTTTTAGCTGTGCCTCAAATACGGCGCGCTCTTTTTGCAGCTCGGCTTTCAGGGTTTCATCCGCATCAATCTTTTTAAGAATCGCTGTTCCATGGTCGAGAATATCCTTCTGCTCTACCGCGTCTTTAGCCGCAGGAAAGCCCTTTTTCAGGATATACATATGCGCCGAAAGCGCCTTAAGCACCTGTTCTTTATCGGCCATTAGCAACCGTACCCTTTCTTGGGGAGCGCAGGCAAGGCAGTGCTATTACAAAGAATTTCATAGGATTATCCTACCACAATCCAGTCGGGGAAATGTGACAAATCTATGAAGATTACAATCGTGGATTATGCGTTGAGCTGGGCTAACAGGGCGCTTGCGGCGTGACGTTCCGCCAGTTTTTTGTTCCCCGCCTCACCGGTTGCAGGCGGATAGCCTGCGAGGGACACCTCGATGACAAAATGCGGGGCATGGCTGGGGCCATCGGCACTTAGCACCCGATATTCCGGCAATGCCAGCGCGCGCGCCTGCGCCCATTCCTGCAAGGTGGTTTTGGGATCACGTGGCGGCGCTTTCACGGATTGGGCAACTTCGCCCCAAAAGCGCTCAACAACAGCCCGTGCCGCCGCAATACCGCCATCCAGATAAACAGCGCCCAGCAAGGCCTCACAGGCATCTTCGAGATTTGACGGGTTGCTTAGCCCCCCTTGCTCGGCCTCGCCATCGGAAACCTGCAAATATGCGTCCAGCTGCATTGTCTGGGCAATTGTTGCCAACTGCGCGCCATTGACCAATCCAACCAGCCGCTTACTGAGATCCCCCTCAGACTCCTGCGGGAAGAGTTGGTAGAGCATTTCTGCAATCAAGAGCCCCAGGACAGCATCTCCGAGAAATTCAAGACGCTGGTTATTTTCATTTCCCTCCCGCGCGCCAGAGCGGTGCGTCATCGCACGCACCAGCAATTGTGGATCACGGAATGTATAGCCGAGTATGGTTTCCAGCGTAGCAGTTTGCATCGGCTACTCGATAATCCGGAACCAACGGCCACTGCGGAAGGCATGCACCCATTCCCACGGCCGGAACAACGACATAGACGTATTGAAGGACAGCAGCACCATGTCAGCGCGCCCCACAATGTTCTCAAACGGCACGAAACCCACTGGTGCACTACCATCTGGCAGGCGATAGCGGCTATCGGCAGAATCATCGCGATTATCCCCCATCATGAAGTAATGCCCCTCGGGCACTGTATAGGCGGGGGTATCATCCAGATTACCATCTGGAGTCTGGTCTAAGACAATATGGCTATGGCCACCGGGCAATACTTCTTCAAAGCGCCGGATTGCACGCTTATCACCATGAATACTGGTGACCGCGACTTCGCCACGGCGGGTCTGCTCGACCAGCTGGCCATTAATATAGAGGCGGTCATGCTTCATTTGCACCGTGTCGCCCGGCAGGCCAATAACCCGTTTAATATAGTCGATACTCGGATTGCTAGGTAGGCGGAATACCACCACGTCCCCACGTTCGGGCAGGCGTTCCATCAGCCTTCCCTCAAACAGCTTCAGGCCAAAAGGGAACGAATAACGGCTATAGCCATACGAGAATTTTGAAACAAAGACATAATCCCCCTCATACAGCGTGGAGAGCATAGAACCCGAAGGGATATGGAACGGCTCGTACGCTACCGAACGAAAAACCAGCGCCAGCAAAACGGCAAACAGAAACGAGCGTATCATCTCTGCCGTAGACTCCTTCGGTTTTTCTCGCTTTTTAGAAGATTGAGTGCCGATTCCGGCAGCATCTGCCTTTGCGGCTGTCTCGTCAGAAGATACAGGCATAATCATTCCTAGTGGTTATTGGCAATAACACCGTAAAGGTCATACGCATCTGCATCGGTAATCTCAAGCGTTACGATGTCACCAACCCGTACCCCCTTTTGTGCAGGGGCATAGGCATTGCCATCGACTTCCGGCGCATCGGCCCGGGTGCGGCAGATCAATTTTCCATCGGCCACCGCATCCACGATCGAAGGCTGCAATGTGCCGATTTTGCGCTGCAATTTACGTGCTGAGATCGCCTGTGCGCACTCCATAAAGCGTGCATGGCGCTCCTCTTTCAGCGCTTCCGGCACATGGTCCGCAAGCCCGTTCGCCGCAGCGCCGACGACGTCCTCATATTTAAAACAGCCGACGCGATCGAGTTCGACTTCGTCCATCCAATTCAGCAGGAATTCAAAGTCCGCATCCGTTTCACCGGGGAAGCCGACGATAAAGGTCGAGCGCACGGTTAAATCCGGCACCTGCGAACGCCAACGCGCAATGCGCTCCGCTGTTTTTTCCTGATTCGCCGGGCGGCGCATGGACTTCAGCACCGAAGGGCTGGCATGCTGAAAGGGAATATCCAGATAGGGCAAAATGCGGCCATCGGCCATCAGCGGCATTACGCTATCCACGCTTGGATAGGGGTAAACATAGTGCAACCGCACCCATATCCCAAGCTCTGCAAGGGCTTCGCACATGGCGGTCATTTGTGTTTTAACTTCGCGGCCACGCCACTCAGAGGGGGCATATTTAACATCCACACCATAAGCACTGGTGTCCTGCGAAATCACCAGCAACTCTTTAACCCCGGCTTTGGCAAGCGCTTCGGCCTCTTTCAACACGTCGCCAACGGGACGGCTCACCAGCCCTCCGCGCAGATCCGGGATAATACAAAAGCTACAACTGTTGTTACAGCCCTCTGAAATCTTCAGATAGGCATAATGCCGTGGTGTCAGGCGCACGCCCTGCGGCGGCAGCAGATCAAGATATGGAGCGTGTACCGGTGGCAAGGCCTTATGGACGGCATCCATCACAGCCTCATAATGCTGAGGCCCTGTAATCGCTAACACGTTTGGGAAGCGCTCTGTAATCACCTCTGGCTCTGCGCCAAGGCACCCAGTTACAACCACTTTTCCATTTTCGGCCAGCGCATCTCCGATGGCGGAGAGTGACTCTTCCCGTGCAGAATCGAGAAAGCCGCAGGTATTCACAATCACAAGATCCGACCCTTGATAATCCGGAGAGAGCGTATAGCCTTCGGCGCGCAATTTGGTGAGGATACGTTCAGAGTCCACCAGCGCTTTCGCGCAGCCAAGCGATACGAACCCCACACTCGGCGCGGCAACTGAATGCCCCGCTCCTGCAGATGTTTTTTTTGCCGATGCTTGTGCTGTACTGCGTGCCATTGGATATCCCCATTTTTCGCGCCTTATAGCACAGAGCCCTGCGGGATGCAAGCACGCCTATATCCCTCCCACGCTGGATGAACGTATAAAAGAAACATTTACACCTCCCCACCATCTTGCTCCGACAAAAAAACTGGTTGTGGTTTGACATTGGTCTTGCTAGTGGTGTCGGCCCAAATGCAGCACTGATGGATATGGCAGCATAGCCATTCCAAGCTGGCATAAGGAGGGGTGGCCGAGTGGCTGAAGGCGACGGTTTGCTAAATCGTTATACGGTTAACTCCGTATCGTGGGTTCGAATCCCATCCCCTCCTCCATTTTCACATAGCGATTATAACCCTTGTTCCATAAGGGTTTGCGTGTTCGAACACCTATTCACCTTGACTTCCAAGAACTTGAGAGTCGTTGTAGCACAACAACTTTTATGGGTTCGAATCCCACACGTGGTATTTTATGGAAGACAATCGCTCACTTGATGAAATTGACGAGGCAATCTGCACCCGCATCCTAGAAAGATATACTGAACAAGGTGTTGATTTATCGGATGATGAAGTGAAGGAAGCAGCAGATAATTTGCTAAGATACCGCAGCAAGATTGTTGATACTCAATTGTGATTAAGGCCTTGCTCGCCTCTGGTAAGCAAAATGCGTTTCCAGAAGGCTTCTCTTTCCGATATTTTCTCATTTGGGGTTTTGCTCAGTCGCTGCTCAAGCAATGCAAACCGGAAATAGGAACGGCAGTAATCAAGCCCTGACTTATTTATCAGATCATGAATACCCTTGTTTCCCCCGTGGCCTGTTGCAATGTAACACTTCCATCGTGACCATATGCCTTGGCCGCCAGATGCAGAACCTATGTAACGCTTTCCAGTATGAGTATCGGTAATCAGGTAAATGCCTTTGACGCTTTCAAGGGCGGTTTTCCAATCCGGCCTGTCATTCTTGATCAGAACCTCAAGCTCCTCAAATGATAGGTCTATTTCATCATATCCACAAAATGCTCTGCCGGAATAAGGTTCGCGAAGAATCTCCTGTACTTCAAACTCAGGGTAATGTGGCTCCATGTTCGTTCTGGTCGTGCGGTTGCGATAAGATGAGCGGATTTTCAGACGGCCAATAAACTCTTTGCCTAAATCAGTAAGCTCAACTCCATAGCGGTCTGCATGCCTCTCCAGCACTCTAAACACACCACCGAATAGCCAGATGTCGGCTTCGTAGTGAAATTGCATGAGTGAGAAAATAAACGGTCTATTAAAGTCATTGCGACCCGGCCAATATTCCTGCCAGCCTTGCCATTCTTCTTTACTCCTTACCCACACTTCCAGCGGTTGTGAATGCTGATCATACCTAGCAAAGTGAATTTTGTAGTCGGATAAATTCTCGATCGGCCATATATTTTTTAAAAATAGCGTCATATCCTTGCCCAGCTATTTGTTACCATTCTTTGTATCTCGGCCATGAATTTAGCACCCGCCTGTAAAACAAGCAATCTTGTGTTCGGACAGGTTCGCAAATCGTCTGCAACGCTCCTCCAGTGGCCGTAGTCGGTTACCATACCGAGGCGTATGCCGCGCGATAGCTTCAGCAAAAGGGCTGGCACGGGCAGATCTCCAATTTACAGACCAGCTCTAGAACTTGAGGTGGCGTTCCTGTATCTGCATAGCAGCGGCGAGAGATGGCGCGATATTCAGCAATACGCTGGGGCGTAGCGACAAATCGGCTAGCTGGCGCACGCTATCGGCAGCACTGCGGTTTAATTGGTAGAGATCGGTTGAAAGCGCTACCGAACCACGGGAACTTCCCGCTTGCGCCACATTCAGCAGCGGGGTTTGCGAAACGCGCGCTACGGTAGGAGGCACGCGTCCACTGCCACCACCACCCGAGCCCGGAGCAGCCGTAATCGTGAAAGTACCGGGGGTGTAGCTGCTAATGGTGTAGTTACCCGTGGCGAGCAACGTGTTTTGTAAAATGCTGTAAGTCCCCGCCGCACTACCAGCAGCGCGCCCTAATGCACCGCTGAAGCTTGCCGTGGTATCACCATTGACCAGCCCGTTATAGCTGTAGGTAAAGGCAGGATCAGCATCACCAGCCGTAATGCCGTTATCGTCTGCCGTGACACTCAGCCCTGCTTTAGCGACGGTCAGGGTGCCATTGACATATTGGAAGTCGTAGTTGGCAGCAGACAGGTCGTTCGCGGCGGCGGTAATCGTCCAGCTTCCGGCATTGTAGCTGCCATCACCGCTGGTAGAGGCAGTGGTGCTGAGCGCAGCGCTGCCGGTGACACCTGCCGAGGTTGCATCCTCACCATTCACATAACCGCTTAGGGTAGCTGTCAGCGTCGGGTTAACGCCGCCATAGGTCATGCTCTTGGGGTCTGCCGTCGCTGTCAGTATTGCCTTATCAACGGCCAGCGCACCATCAACCAATTCAATCGCACAATTCGCAAATGCACCCGTCAGGCTAAGCGAGCCCAATGCGGTAGTAATGGTATAGCTAGCCACATTGCTGCCTGCCCCTGCCGTGCTGCTCAGCGTAGGCGTACCGGTAACGGAAGCCGCTTCCGTACAACCGGTCGAACAGAAAAAGCTATAAGTGAAAAGCGGGTTCGCCTGACCATAAAGACGGCTTTGGCTGTCTGCCGTAAAGCGCAATATACCCCCCGCCTCAGAGTAGAGTAGCCCGTTGCCGTTTTCCGTCACCGAGCCGGGGGCATAGCCTGCATAGCTGGAGCTGAAGCGGGTGAAGTCTGGCGAGAGGCCGCCGAGCGTGGTCGCGCCGGGCGAGGCTGTATAGACCAACCAGCGCGCGGTGCCAGTTGTCGAAAGCGCCGAACCACCTGCACTGTTGATGAAGTTGCGCCCTGCTGCCAGAACAATCGAATTCCCACTGCTGGCATTCGCCGTCAGCGTAGAACCGCCAGCAAGGGTGAGGTCGGCTGTTGCGCCCGTTGTTTGCACTGAAATCGTATCGGCACTGATGGAAGGAAGACTTACACTGCCTATAGAGGTCAATGCCAATGCGCCAAGCTGCGTGCCGCCGCCCACCGCGCCGCCAAAGCTGAACGCCCCTGCTGCTGCAGTCAACGCCTGCGTGTGCGCCACGGTACCGTTAAGGGTGCCAGCAAAGCTGGTAGTGCCGGCGCCGGCATTCCAGTTCTGGTTCGCACCTAATGTGACGTTGTTGTTGAAAGTCAACGCACCGCCGTTGGTGTTAAAATCAATCGCATGGTTGAGCGCGATGCCATTGCTGGCGTTCATAATCACATCGCCGCCGTTGGTGGTGATGCCGCCTGCGCTGGCGGTCGTGATCTGGTTGCCTGCGGTCAGTGTCAGGCTACGCCCGGCGGTGGCGAAGTTCAGCACGTCAGTTTGTAGGTCGAAGGTGATGTTGTTGCTTGCCGCCAGCGACACGTTCGCCGACTCGCTCAGTCTTTCGAGGTAGCGGGTGGTGAACACCGAATAGCCGTCTGCGCCATCGCCTTTGCTGTAAATCGACGCGGTCGCTTTATCCACTTCCGTCGCACCGCTGCCAGGTGGGGTCAGTTCAACGCTCCATTTGGCACTCTGATACTGGTCGAGCAGCACTTGCGTGTTGGCACCATTCGTCCGGTTATAAACATAGGATTCCGAGATGTTTCCAACGAAAAACCCGCCGCGGGCGTCACCCAACATCAGGGCGCTGTCTGTGTTGGTATCCAACGCGACGCCTGCAGAGGTTTTAATGTCACCATTCAAGCCGACCCCACCGCCGGACGCCCCCATCCACGCGTTGAGAATGGCGTTTGTGTCGGAACTGTAATAGGCGGAAGCCTGAATCTTATTATAGCTGCCACCACCATATTGATAGAAAAGCGTGGATGGCCCACCCGAACCGTCCCCAAAGGAAAGGTGCATTTTCTGCGACGACGCACCGTTGCCACCAGCAGCCCGGAACCAAAGGGTCATCGGCACTTTCCAGTTGCCACTCGCCGCCGAAGCGCTGGCAACCGTACCCATGGTCATTGCCGTGGCATTGAGAATATTCGCGCCGGGCGTGGCATTGAGAAGCGAATCAGCGTTCTTAAAATACATTGTTTCTTTGCCGTTAAACCCGTTCGCGAGCCATACGGGGCGCTTGCCCAGATCCGCCTGATCCAGATCGTTACCCGCGATTGATTTATCTGCAAGCGCGCTGACATACCCCAGATACATCGTATTATTGCCTGCACCGCCGTTATAGTTGGTGCTAAGATTTTCGGCGAGGGTGATGGTGGTGCCCGCAATATTGGTGATCGTATAGGTATCTACGCCTGGTGTGCTGGCAGCCGTGGTAGCCCCCGCGCCGCCGAGGCGAATGCGTGCACCAACCATCAGCCCCGCGTTGCTGTTGACCGTGATGGTGTTGTCACCGGAAGTGCCCGTCGCCGTTGTGCCAAGCGCACCATATTCCAGCGTCACACTTGTGCGATCGCTGGCGTCGAACCACGCTTGCAGCGCACTGGCCAGCGTGGCGCTATCGCCATCGATCACCGTGCCGTAGTCCGGCGCAAAATACCCGTAGATAGTGATGTCTGTCGGATCGAGGAAGTAGGTGCCGCGATCGCCATTGCTCGCCGTTAAATCAACATAGCCGCCAGCATCAAGACTGTTGTGGCCAGAGGTCTCGACAAAGCCACCACTGCCTGCATTGCCGCCTGCGATGGCGTGCCAGCTATCCGCGTCCACACCTTTGCCACCCAGCGCTCGGGCATAGACATTGCCATAAAACGCGGTGGTATTATCCGACCAGAAAATACTGCGCCCCGCATCGCCGCTGCTGAGCGCATCGTTCAGAATGAGCGCCCCTTCATCAACATAGAGGTTGAGTGCAGTGGCCGTATCGCCCTGCCCCAAATAATCACCGCCGATACGAATGTCGCCGCCTGCAGAACCAATGCGTACATCCGACACCAGCTTGCCATCGGTCGTGCCGGAAAGCCCACTATCGCCGCTAGCATCCACCACACTGCCCGAGAGCAGCATCACCCGGTCACCCGTCACCAGAATATTCCCGCCGCGCTCGCCTTTGTTGCGTCCTGAGGCGTTCAGCATGCCTTCCACGACGACTTGGCTTTCGCCGGCTTTCTGGCCTTTATTTTCGGCGCGGTTGCCTTCGACCGCGTTGCTGCCATAGGCGGCGATGATAATCTCGCCATTTTTCTCGCTCACGCTCTGTGCGCGAACCAGACCACTGCTGTAGACAAGGCTGTTCACGATGTCTTTCCCCGCGGCAGCGGTCATTGCCACCTTGCCACCATCGGCGATCAGCATGCCCTGATTCGACACCAGTTGCGACGCGACTTTGTTACTTACAGCAACCTGCAACAAGCCGTCGCCATACATATCTACAGCCATGCTGTCACCGCTGGCCAAATGCACCCGGCCAAGATTAGCGACAATCAGCCCTTCATTGACCACATTCGGTGCGACCAACCCCACCAGTCCGGCATCCTTTGCCGTAATCACGCCCTGATTGACGATAAACGCATCCGGATTCCCCGGCTTGTCAAAATGATAGACGCCGTTGCTTTGCATGAACGCGGCGTTGCTGATATCTGCCGTGGTGGCGACCATCCCGTTCACATCCACCACCGACGCTGCGCCGAACAGCACACCGTTCTGGTTGATAAGAAAGACATTGCCATTCGCCGTCAGCTTACCATTGATGATGCTGGGGTTGTTGCTATTTACCCGATTCAGCGCAATAGCGCTGCTATCGGGTTGGTGGAATTCCGTATGCTCGTCGGCAGCGATGTTGAACTCGCGCCAGTCGATGACCACCTTGTTTGTTTGTTGCCGAATGTCCAGCTTCTTGCCTGCCTGCGTGATGCTCGCCTGACCTGCACTCACCACTCCATCCAGCGGATTGGCAGACGCGAAAGATACCAGCCCACACTGGAATACTGCCGTCAGGCAGGTCGTTGCGATTAGCTGTTGCGCAATACGCCGCATTAGGAGTCCTTTCCGCAATACACCTATTATTCATAAGAAGCTGTATTCTACCAACAGGAATCAGGGAAGGAATTCTTATCTACAAAAACATCTATTTTGGCCAATTATTTCAGCCCCTTGTGGTATATATGCACAGAGCCTTTTCCACGCGGAGCGCGGCACCGCTCTCGCTAGAATCTTTGGCCGATTTGCAGCATGATGCGGGGCCCTCTGACCGAACTGCCATAGATCGGGTTGGCCGATTGCCGGGTCAACGGCCAGGCAAGCCCCAGATTGCCGCTCTGGTTCCATTTAGTAGAGAAGCGAATCCCGCCACCCGCCGACGAGCCCGTTGCCTGCCTGCTCTGCCCGGCATCATCATTCCACACCACACCGGCATCATAGAACAGGTAGGGCTGAAGCCCTACTGGCTCGAGGTTTCCATAGCCCTGATAGAGGAGCTCAATCGACCCACTCACCCCATGGTCGCCCGTCAGCTCCGATGAATCATAGGCGCGGCCAAATGCCTGACCGCCATAACCGAATTCTTCTGACGAATAGAGCGGCCCCGAAGCCAGCTGCCCCTGCATGGCCGTCAGCAATGACCAGCTCGCATCCAGCGACTGCAAACGCGAAAACGCCACCGTCAGTTTGGTAAAGTCTGGCGTAGCCTCGGCGCGCGAGAGATTGGCAGAGCCTTTATGGCTGGCACCAATACCCGGGATTCCCTGCGCCAAGGTAACATCCGCCGTATTCATGCCGAACCAGCGATCGGTGAGGTCATAGGCCGCGTTCAAACGCACCGCGCGGATACGGTCACGGGTGAACGCCGTTCCCAGCAGGTCAGTGGCGCTGTTACGGCTATCCAGCGTTGCTTTCAGCGCCAGATTTTCACGGCGCTGGCGAATCCACTGATAGGCAACACTCACCCCCAACGCAAACGAGTCACTCTGCGCATCGAGGGTTTTGAGTGTATAGCCCGGCTCGGCACGGGTGACGCTGCCGCTCAACAATAGACTGACATTCGGTGCCAGCACCATAGCGTGGTCGAGCCCAACATAGCCCAGCTTACGCCACGACTGGCTGGTCAGGCCAGAGACGGTGGTCTGGTGCATCGGCAGCAGACTGTCGCTATACGAGCCAAAAAACTCGTTTGGCCCCAGAAAGCGCGATGACGCATTATCGAAACTGATGGAGGCCCTACTACCTTTTGGCACCGCCACTAATGTCAGCGTTACCGCGCCCTCCTCCCCGCCTTTTTGCTCGGAAAGCACGCCACTGAACCCGAAGCCCGGCAAATCATTTAAGCGCAGCAGAAAGCTTTCCAGAGCATCAGAAGTAAGGGGCTTTTGTGCAACCAGCTCCGCTACATACGCACGAATCACTGGCTCGGCTTCGGCGGCTTCCGGCATATCGACCCGACCGACAAAGCCTTCCATCACCTGAATGGTCACCACTCCGTCGCGCACACGTTGTTCCGGCACCTGCGCCCGCGAAAGGAAATACCCGGCATCGCGGTAGCGGCGGCTGATTTCATCGGCCATCTGATAAACACGGTCGAGGGTGATATCCCGCCCCAGCGACGCCGCATAGATAT
>JAUIBB010000054.1 GCA_030427685.1 Alphaproteobacteria bacterium | reverse complement strand
GCATGACATTATTGCTCATACGGCAGCAACAGGGGGCATTAGCAAGTGTCCGTATCATGCAGCCAAAGCTGCGCTACAAAATAGGGCTGGTAGTTTATTCAAGGGTCAAAAAGATATGGATTATCCGGGGATGAGTATATAGTTCCTGCGGAAGCTTCCTTCATTACTCACTCGCCTCGATCTTCTCCAGCACCCGCGAGGTAATCCCCCGCTGCAGCAACCCATCATAATACGTGCGGATGGTTTCTTTCACCAGCGCGGGGTCGGTCATTCGGTTGACTGTCTGGCGGTATTCTGCGCCGCTGTGGAGGCCGGAGCTGTACCAGCCGATATGTTTGCGCGCGACGCGCATGCCGTTTTCGGAGCCGTAGAGGGTCAGCATTTCCTCGTAATGGGCGAGGACGATGTCGCGCTGCTCGGCCAGTGTTGGGTCAGCCAGTGACTGGCCTTTGAGATGCGCGCAGGCCTGCGCCACAAACCACGGGCGGCCATAGCTTCCGCGTCCGATCATCACGCCATCCGCGCCGGATTCCGCCAGCGCGCGGTCCACATCGGCGAGGGTGGTGATGTCGCCATTGGCAATCACCGGCAGCGAGATCGCGTCTTTCACCGAGCGGATAAACTTCCAGTCCGCCGAGCCTTTATACATCTGGCAGCGCGTGCGGCCATGGATAGTGATGAGCTTGATGCCCACATTCTCCGCCACCTTGGCGAGCTTCGCCGCGTTGAGGGAGTTATGGTCCCAGCCCATGCGCATCTTCAGCGTCACGGGAATTTTGACGGCTTTGGCGGTGGCCTCTAAAATCCGCTCGGCGAGGCCTTCCTCGCGCATCAGCGCGCTGCCTGCCATGCCGTTGACCACCTTCTTCACCGGGCAGCCGAAATTGATGTCGATAATATCCGCGCCGCGGTCTTCGTTCAGCTTGGCCGCCTCCGCCATGATCTCCGGGTCGCACCCGGCCAGCTGCACGGAGAACGGCCGCTCCGTCGGCACCGAGCGTGACATCCGCTCTGCATTCCGCGTCTCCAGCACCACGGCCTTGGAGGCAATCATCTCCGACACGACGAGCCCCGCCCCGAAGGATTTCACCAGCAGGCGGAAGGGGAGGTCACTCACGCCGGTCATCGGCGCAAGAATAGCGTTATCGGAAAGCGTAATCGGCCCGATCTGGATAGGCTTAAGCTGAGGCGTCTGCGCGGCAGTTTCCATAGGGGTGGGGCTATACACTAGGTTTTCTGCGGGTGCAAATGGATGTGATAAGAGGTGAGGGATTGAATTGTATGTTTTTGAAATATCAAAGAAGATGTTGTCATCAAACTGTCACTATTTATAGGTTAAATGATGTTCTAACATAATGTCAGAATATTGGGAGCGCCGTATGGCCGATATGAATGAAGTGGCACAGGACAAAGCTAACCTCAATAGTCCTCACAAAAAGCCGAGCCTCTTGGAAGAGTTCTCGGAAAGCTTTGATGATGGCTATCGCAAGCGCGATGGGGAGATCAGGCAAGCAAAAGGAATGCCGTTACCGTCTTCTCCACCAGAGCCTAAAGGTGTTGGCATCTCTGGCTTGTTTATGATGCTGGGTGGTAGCTGGTTTATTTCACCTAGAGGCCAACGTGCTGCCGTGTCAAAACGTATCCTTGAGGAAAAGGACTTTGCGGCAACATTTCGCGACGGTAAATTTCTTGAATTGCATAAAGAACTTAATCCTTCTTACATGGCCTCATCCACTGGTGTAGTGGATTGGTTCAAGAAATTGAAAGCGGACATAAAATTAGAAGCAGATGTTTCTAAAGCTCTAAAAGCGGAGCGATTGTCTTATAAAGCATTATGGAAAGGGACATCATTCACACAAAAACTCGCGGATGTGGTATTTTCCGCTGTAGTAATAGTTGGCCTTGGCTTTGTTGTTAAGTCCCTTTCTTCGTCGCGGAAGTCCTCAGACGACGTATCACCAACAGTGGTAGTCTTGCCAAAGGAGGCATCGATAGCTGATGACCTTTCTGCGGGGCCTGTGAAATATCCAAACCATCCAGCACATCATCAGGTAAGCGGCGTAACGATGGAGGGGCCTGTGCAGCAGACTAATGTTCCTGCGCAGACTCTTTAGACATACCTTCGTGAACAAAGATGGATTCCAGCTTTCGCTGGAATGACGCTTGTTATATGGTCATCCCCATGACCACCCAACCCCACATCTACGCCCTCATCGTCGCGGCTGGCACTGGCACCCGCGCGGGGGGGGAGTTGCCGAAGCAGTACCAGACCGTCGGCGGCAAGGCGATGCTGCGGCATAGCTGCGAGACGCTGGTGCGGCATCCGGGGATTACGGGGGTGCAGGTGGTGATTCGCCCGGAAGACGAGGCGCTCTATACCCACGCAACAGAGGGGCTTGGCCTGCTGCCGCCGGTCTATGGCGGCACCGAGCGCACTGATTCTGTCCGCGCGGGGCTGAATGCGCTATCGCTGTTTCACCCGGACTATGTGCTGATCCACGACGCTGCCCGGCCGTTTCTACCACGCCCGGTGCTCGATGCGATTCTCGATAAATTAGTCATGCCCGGCCATGCAATGGCCCACGCAGTGGCCCCTGCGATTGCGGTGCCGGATACGGTGCGCAGGCTGACAGACGGCCAATGGCACGAAGTCCCGCGCGAGGGGCTGATGCGCATCCAGACCCCGCAGGCGTTTCCGTTTGCCGCGCTGCATAGACTGGCGCTCGAAAATCCCTCACCCGGAGGGGGAGGGAGCTTTACCGACGATGTGGGCCTGTGGCTTGCAGCGGGGCTGCCGCTGGAGTATATCATCGGGTCAGAGGAGCTGCGCAAAGTGACCACATCTGCCGATCTTGCTGACGCTGAACAGCATTCCCACCACAGCCATACGATCCGCTGGCGCACCGCAATCGGTATGGGCGTCGATGTCCACGAGCTGATGCCCGCAGGCGACAAGCAGGTGATGCGTCTTGGCGGCATCGACATTCCTCATGGCCACGCCCTCTACGGTCATTCAGACGCCGACGTGGTGCTGCACGCCATCGCCGATGCGATTTATGGCGCCCTGGCTGAGGGCGATATTGGTGCCCATTTCCCGCCGAGTGACGCCCGGCTCAAAGGTGCGGATTCCAAAATCTTCATCGACCACGCGCGCGCGCGCATTGCGGCGCATAGTGGTGTGCTGCAACATCTGGATGTCACCATCCTCTGCGAACAACCGAAAATCGCGCCGCATCGTGACAGTATGCGTCAGGCCATTGCCACCATGCTAAAGGTGCCGCTGGCACGTGTCGCCGTTAAAGCCACCACGACAGAAAAACTCGGATTCACGGGACGTGAAGAAGGGATTATGGCGAATGCTGTTGTCACCATTCTGCTGCCGGAGGAGCCATGAGCCGTCGTACCCTCGCAACCTTATATGGTGCCGGGCTTTCGCCCGTCGCGCCGGGAACGGTTGGTTCGCTGGTAGCCGCTGTGCTGGCATGGGGAATACTGATGCTACCCTTCGGCTGGTGGCTGCTGGGGATCGGTACATTGGTGTATACGCTGTTGGGTATACGCAGCACCGATCGCTATATGCAGGCGCACGGTACGGCGCACGATCCTAAAGAAGTCGTGGTTGATGAGCTCGCGGGGCAGTGGCTTACCTATCTGTTGGCTCCGTTGCTGGGGGTTTATATGCTGCATGACAATGTCTTCATGCTGCTGGAGGATCCGGCATTGTTGCAGCGGCATATAGTGTTGGGCTTCATTCTATTCCGTACCTTTGATATCATTAAGCCATGGCCAATTATTCTGGCGGATCGCCATGTAGAGGGTGGGTTTGGAGTCATGCTGGATGATTTGCTGGCCGGTGTTTTCGCCGCATTTGTACTCTGCTACCTCGACATCTCGATGCAGGGAGCGAGCAGTGAACCTATTTCCAACTGAGTGCAGGGTAAAAGCAGAAGCGTTTCTTCGCAGCTGCAATGTGCGCGGATGGAAACTAGCGGTCGCTGAATCCTGTACGGGTGGCTTGCTGTCAGCCTGCTTCACTGAAATTCCCGGAAGTTCTGCCGTGTTTACCCACGGATTCATTACCTATGCCAACGAGGCAAAACAACAGATGTTGGGTGTCAGCGCCGATGCGCTTGAACGCGATGGTGCCGTAAGTGAGTCAGTCGCGATTGCCATGGCGGATGGTGCACGAAGGGTTGCCCAGTCCACGCTTTCTGTCGCCATTACCGGCGTCGCCGGGCCCGGTGGTGGCAGTGCGCACAAGCCTGTCGGGCTTGTTTATATCGCAAGCGCATGCGACGGGTTCAGCACTCTTTGTGAACGTCGGGTATTCAGCGGCGATCGCGATCAGGTGCGGATGCAGTCTGTTGTTGCTGCGCTCGATATGTTGCAACGGCAGCTCTGTCGCTAGCCGTGTAAACAGGATTACTTTTTCTTCTGCCGCCCACGGAAATCTTTTGCCCATTGCTGCTTTTCTTCCTGCCGGGTGCGGGCAAGGGCGAGGGCGTCGGCGGTGATATCGTGGGTGATGGTCGATCCGGCGGCGATCATCGCACCATCGCCGATGGTAATCGGGGCAACCAGCGCGCTGTTCGATCCAACAAAGACGTCTCTGCCGATGACCGTGCGGTATTTGTTGTAGCCATCGTAATTGCAGGTAATCGTCCCCGCGCCGAGGTTGGCATCGCGGCCAATACTTGCATCACCAATATAGCTGAGATGACTGATTTTAGCGCCGCTGGCGACATCGCTCTGCTTGATTTCAACAAAGTTTCCGACTTTCACGTCACTGCCCAGCGCTGCGCCAGGACGCAGGCGTGCAAAGGGGCCAACAACGCTATCTTCGCCAACTGAGGCTCCCTCAATATGGCAGAATGCCTTGATGTGTGCGCCACGCTTGATGCTCACCCCGGGGCCAAAAAAGACATTGGGTTCGATGAGAACATCAGGCTCAATCACGGTATCTGCCGCGAAGAATACACTGTCCGGGTCGATCAACGTGACGCCGGCCTCCATATATTTTTGCCGTGCCCGGTATTGAAAAATCGCCTCGGCCACTGCCAGTTCGCCACGCGAATTGACGCCCAGCACCTCATCGGCATCGGCCTCGATGACAACGGCCTGATGCCCTGCCGCGCGTGCAAGTGCAACCACATCGGTGAGGTAATATTCCCCCTTGGCGTTGTCATTCGTAATCTGGTTGAGCAATGCCCAGGCGACGGTGCCACGCAGGGCAATCACGCCAGAGTTACAAAGCTCGATCGCACGTTCATCTTCATCAGCATCTTTTGCTTCGACAATGCGCAGGAGCTGGCCCTCATCATCAAGCACCAGTCGCCCATAGGCGCCGGGGTCATCTGGTGTAAAGCCCAGCACAGCAACTGCATTCGAGGGGCGGTCATCCAGCGCATCGAGAAGGGCGCTCATCGTTTCGGCTGTGACAAGAGGTGTGTCACCATACAGGACCAGCAGGTGGCCTTCTAGTTCGCCCAGTGCAGCGCGTGCAGCCAGTACGGCATGCGCGGTGCCGAGCTGCTCTTTTTGGATGGCAATGTCGAGATCACCACCTGCCGCACGGGCAGCCTGTGCAACGTCTTCCATCCCCGGCGCGGTGACAACGGCAATTGGGGCGCAACCCGCGCCAAGCGCGTGGTGAACGCTGTGGCCAATCATCGGAAAGCCGCCAACTTTATGCAGCACTTTCGGTAGCTGCGACTTCATGCGGGTGCCTTTGCCGGCAGCAAGAATAACCGCAGCGGCGGGAATGTGTGTAGTCATGGAAAACCTCGTGAAACGTTGGCGCGATGGTGCTATGATGCTGCCCGTTAGTCAAGGGGAGAGCGCGATGGATACGGTATGGCCGGTACTGATTTTTCTAATGGGTGGACTGGGAGGATTCTGGTTAGCGCTACGGATGGCACCGAAACAGAATGACGCGGTGCTCAATGCCCAGCTTGCTGAAGCCAAGCAGAAGTTGGCGGAGCTGGAGAAGGATATCCGCGACTATACGGGGCAGGTGGCGCGGCTGGATTCGGAAAAGGAAGCACTGGATGCAAAGCTGGCGGACCAACAAACCTACACCAAGCAAGTGCAGGAGCAGTTGCGCCTACAGTTCGAGAACCTCGCGCATAAAATCTTTGAAGAGAAAAACACGCAGTCAAAGCAGCACTTGCAGGAGATTCTGAACCCGCTGAAAGAAGATCTCTCTGGGTTCAAAAAACATATCGCCGATTCTTTCGGCACCCATGCGAAAGAACAGTTTGCGCTGAAAAAAGAGATCGAGAATATTGTTAAGGTCAGCAATGAAATGAAATTCCAGACCGAAAATCTGAGTAAAGCGCTGAAGGGTGACAGCAAGCTTCAGGGCAACTGGGGAGAAGTCATTTTAGAGCGGATTCTTGAAGCCTCGGGCCTGCGCCGTAATGAAGATTATGTGGCCCAGGGGGCAGGCATGGGGTTGAAGCACCCAGAGCATGGGCGTGTGCAGAAGCCGGATATTGTCGTTAAGCTCCCGGAAGACAAGCATGCTATCATTGACTCAAAAGTTTCGCTTACCGCATATGAGCGCTTCTGCGCCGAAGAAGAGGATGCGGCTAAAGCTGTGCAGCTCAGCCAGTTTTTGCAGTCGGTACGCACCCATGTCAACGGGCTGACCGAGCGCCGCTATCAGGATACAGAAGGGCTGGATACGCCAGAATATGTCCTGATGTTTATGCCGATTGAAGGTGCCTATTCGCTGGCGATGCAGCAGGATGCAGAGCTGCATGCCTATGCATGGGATCGCAAAATCATCATCGTGTGTCCGAGCACGTTATTTGCGATTCTAAAAATCATTGCTTCGATGTGGAAATTCGAGCGGCAAAATAAGAATGCCGAAAAAATCGCTCAGCGCGGTGGGCTCCTCTACGATAAAGTAGAAGGCTTCGTTACGGATATGGTGAATCTTGGGAAGCGGTTGGAAGCCGCACAAGGCGACTATAGTGACGCTTTCAATAAGCTCTCAAAAGGCCGTGGCAATATCCTGCGGCAGGCCGAGCAACTGAAGGATCTGGGCGCCAAAGCCTCAAAGACAATTCCTTCAGCATTGCTGGATGATAGTGAGGATGAGAGCGCTGCGTCGGTAAAGCTCCCGGGTGAAGCAGCCTAATAAGCCAGCCGCGCATTGAGCGCCGCACTCAGCGTACCATCGTCCATATAATCCAGCTCGCCACCCATTGGGAGGCCATGGGCGAGTCGGGTCACGGTCACGGCATGACCGGCATGCGCCTGCGAGTCGGCAAGACGCTCTGCGACATAGTGCGCAGTGGTCTGTCCAGCGACGGTAGCCGAGAGTGCGAGGATGATCTCACGCACTTCACCATTGGCAACACGGCTCAGTAACGGTGGAATGCGTAGGTTGTCCGGGCCGCGGCCGTCGATCGCCGAGAGCGTACCGCCCAGTACATGGTAGCGACCACGAAATGCACGGGAACGCTCCATCGCCCAGACATCCGCGACATCTTCGACCACGCAAACCAAGGCTGCATCTCGCGTGCTGTCGCTGCAAATGGTGCATGGGTCGGACTCATCAAGCGCACCACAGGAAGTGCAGGTTTTAACCTGTTCCAGCGCAGTGCTGAGGGCGGCGACCAATGTCGGAATACGCTTCTCGCGTTGCAGCAGCAAATTAAGCGCAAGACGGCGCGCCGAACGCGGGCCAACACCCGGAAGTTTGGCGAGTTCAGCAATCAGGCGTTCGATGGTGGAGGTGGCCATGGGGGTCTCGTTGCTTTGCCGTTGAGAGGGCGTGAACGCTGTATATTAGAACGGCAGCTTCAATCCTGCGGGAAGGCCCATGCCGCCAGTCAGTGCACCCATGGCATCGGACAGAGTGCTATCGATTTTTTCTTTTGCATCGCGATGCGCGAGCACGATCAGGTCTTCCAACATGTCTTTTTCGTCAGCCACAACGAGCGAGGAATCCAGTGCAAGGCGCACCATGTGACCTTTGCCTGAAAGGGTGACTTTGACGGCGCCGTTACCAGCCTGCCCCTCAAACTCGCGTGCTTCCATTTCGCTTTGCAGAGCGCCCATTTTGCTTTGCATCTCTTGCGCTTGCTTCATCATTTTCTGGATATTCATGGTTGCTCCTTTGTCGTCGCACTCCGTGTGTCGGGATGTGCTCTTTCGTTAATTAGTGGGTTTATTGGGAATAAAGTCGATCACCGTCGCGTCGGGGAACACCTCTAGTGCTGCCTGTATTTTAGGGTGGCTGGTGGCGTAATCACGCGCTTGCTTAGCAATGGCTGCGCGTTGCTCGCGGATGCTTGGCTCAGCCTGTTCGGCATGTGGGCTGAGGATAATATTCCAGCTCTCGCCGGTCCATTCACGGAGATGACGGGCAAGGCGCGCGGGTACATCTGGCGCAATATGCGCGGTAGGTTTTACCTCGATGCGGCCAACGGCAAAATGCACCAGCCGCATGTCATTCATCAAATGCGAAAGCAGAATGGGCTCGCGGTGAGTTTCAAAAAGCTGCACGACATCGAGGAAAGAATGGGCCTCGGCCAAAGGCTGCGGTTCAATCTTGGTGGCGGCAGCGGTATTGCCCAGTTGCATAACCGTCGAGCCCGTGGGGGTGCTTTGGGCTGCAGACGATGTGCCGATCGCATGCGTGGAGGCCGAAGCGGAGCTGCTCGGTGCTGCGCCAGCCGATGGAGGGCGGGTGCTCCCACCGGTTGGCATTGCGCTGCCTTGTTGCAGTGCCCGTACGATCTCTGCCGGTGCTGGAAGCGCCGATGCATAGCCCAGACGGACAAGGATCATCTCCAGCGTTGCCGAGGCATGGTTGCTGTGGCGTAGCTCATCTGCACCTTTGGTGAGGATCTGCCATGCACGGGTGAGGGCAGGGATCGACAGGCTGGCCGCCATGTCTTTGGCCAGCGCCTGTTCCGCAGGGGAGTAGTTGAGGTTTACACTGAGCGCCGGGGCAACCACGATGCGGGTCAGGTAATGGGTGATGTCGAGCATATCCGACAGCAGCATGGCAGAATCCGCCCCCTGATGGTGCAGCGTTTGCGCAGCGGTCAGGGCTTCATCGGTTTTGCCATTGAAGATAAGCTCCATTAAACGGAATGTCTGGGTTTTGTCGGCAAGGCCGAGCATGTCGCGCACGGACTCAGCCTTGATATCAACCGTGCCAGCAGCATCGGTATGCATCGCAATCGCACGGTCGAGCAGCGACAGTGAGTCACGGACAGAGCCTTCTGCTGCGGCAGCAATCAGCGTTGCGCAGTCTTCTGGCAGCGTGATTTCTTCGCGTTTGGCAACATTGACCAGATGGGTGGAAAGCTCATCCATCTCGACGCGCTTCAGGTCAAAACGCTGGCAGCGCGAGATAATCGTAACCGGGATTTTACGAATTTCTGTGGTGGCAAAAATGAATTTTACATGCGGTGGCGGCTCTTCCAGCGTCTTCAGGATCGCATTGAAGGCGCTTTTGCTGAGCATGTGCACCTCATCGATGATGTACACTTTATAGCGCGCATTGGTTGGCGCATAGCGTACGGAGTCGATAAGGTCGCGCATGTTGTCGACACCAGTATTGCTGGCGGCATCCATCTCAATCACATCAACATGGCGGTCTTCGGCAATGGCAATACAGTTGGCGCAGACGCCGCAAGGGGTGGTGGTGGCCTCGCCATTTCCATCTGCCCCGGTACAGTTCAGGCCCCGTGCAATGATGCGGGCTGTGGTCGTTTTACCAATGCCCCGGATACCGGTCAGCAGAAACGCATGCGCGATCCTCCCTGAGGCAAAGGCGTTGGTCAGTGTGCGCACCAGCACCTCCTGACCGATCAAATCGGCGAAGGTCTGTGGGCGGTATTTACGGGCGAGGACGCGGTACATGGATTCCTGCGGCATGAATTAGGTGGCTGGCGGACGACCCGATGCGTATTCGATACGGTTGCTGCCTCTCGGCCCTGGCCGGGTTTTCAAAAGCAATCGTCCGCCGCCAGCCGAGGGGGAATGTAGGGCTGCAATTGCAAGAGGGCAAGGATTTCCGCCTACGAAGACGGGGGTGTGGAAAACCGCGCGCAACCTATGATTGTTTTTCCGGGGTCGGGCTCGCCCATGACACAGTCGGAGGAAATCCGGTGCTTTGGGAGGGGGTTGCTGGCGGATAGGCTTGTTTTGCAGAGGTTTTGCTGGTACATTGTCCGGGCAAAAGACCCTATATGGGCGGCGCATCATCGGCACCTATCGTAATTTTTTATTCCAGTGGAAGCTGGAATCCGGTTTTCGTGTACGAAAAAATGGGTTCAGGTCTCCGCGGGAATGATGTGACTAACGGAAGAAGAGTTAAGCCATGATCGCACGTGTTGTCTCCGCCATCCCGGTGCCGGGATTTGTGACCGAATTTTTCAAGCGGTTCGCCAATGAAATACTTGCGTTTGCATTGGCAGTCTTCGGCGCAGCGGCAGGACTGGCACTCCTGACCTACCATACAGATGATCCCTCGCTTAACTTTATTGGTGATGGCGCGCCTCGTAACGCACTGGGTGCCTTTGGTGCAAGCCTCGCAGATATTCTGAAGCAAACGCTCGGGGTAATGAGCCTGCTGGTTGTATTCGCGACGTTCGGCTGGGCATGGCGGTTGATTTGCAAAGACGACACGGTGCGTATTGCATGGCGCATTGTGGCGCTGATTTTAGCACTGGTTGGTGGTGCAACATTTGTAACATTGCTGGCCGCGATGACAGACCTCGCCACCTTGCGTGCAATGAGCGGTGCTATCGGTGTGCTGATTGCCTATAGCTTGGTGCCGGTATTAACTGCGTGGGGCACGCTGGTGCTGATGGCGGTTTTGTTTATTGCGGCACTACCGGTCGCTCTGGGGCTGAAACTGCATGAGTGGGCAGCGATTGCGGCCGTGCTGCGCGCGATGGCAGCCGCGGTTGCTATCGGGGTGCAGCAGGTCATTGCATTTGTGTGCCGTCCGCATGCCGAGGATGTAGAGTACGATGAAGAGGACGAGGAGGAAGACGAAGAAGAGGAGGAGGAAGACGAAGAAGAGGAGGACGATGCGGATGCGCTATTAGGGCCGCGCATCGAATCGCGGAGCAAAAAACGGGTTGAAGCCAAGAAGACCAAGAAAGCCGTCGACCAAAGCGCGTTTGATTTGCCGACCCGCAAAGGCAAGTACACCATGCCAAGCCTTAACCTGATGCAGAAAGTATCCACGAAAGGCCCAAAACAACTCAGTGAGTCTGCCTTGGAGCAAAACGCCCGGTTGTTGGAATCGGTATTGCAGGATTATGGCGTGCAAGGGGAAGTGCTGCGAGTGCGCCCAGGCCCGGTTGTAACGCTTTATGAATTTGAGCCAGCTCCGGGGATCAAGTCCAGCCGGGTCATTGGCCTTGCCGATGACATTGCCCGTTCGATGAGTGCCATCAGCGCGCGGATATCCGTTATTACCGGGCGCAATGCCATCGGTATCGAGCTGCCGAATGCGCATCGCGAGACGGTCTATATGCGCGAGATGTGTGAAGATGTTGCCTACGATGATAGCGAAGCCAAGCTGCCGCTGATTCTTGGGAAAGACATTTCCGGTGAGGCCGTTATTGCTGATCTGGCCAAAATGCCGCACGTGCTGGTCGCCGGTACCACGGGCTCAGGAAAATCCGTCGCGATCAACACCATGATTATGTCGCTGGTCTATAAGCTGACACCGGAGCAGTGCAAATTCATCATGATCGACCCCAAGATGCTGGAGTTATCGGTTTACGATAATATCCCGCATTTGTTGTCCCCTGTTGTAACCGAGCCGGGAAAGGCCGTTGTTGCCCTTAAATGGACGGTAAAGGAAATGGAACAGCGCTACCGGTTGATGAGCAATCTCGGTGTGCGGAATATCGACAACTACAACAAGCGCCTCGCCGATGCGCGCAAGAATGGTGAGGAGTTGACCCGCAGTGTCCAGACAGGCTTCGATCCCGAGACCGGGAAACCTATCATGGAGAAGCAGCCGCTGGATACAACAGCGCTGCCATACATTGTGGTCATCGTCGATGAGATGGCCGACCTGATGATGGTTGCTGGTAA
>JAUIBB010000156.1 GCA_030427685.1 Alphaproteobacteria bacterium | reverse complement strand
GATGAAAAACAAAAACGAACCCCGTGACATTGCTTATCGCCCTGCCCGTGTGCTGATGCAGGATTTCACGGGTGTTCCCGCAGTGGTCGACTTGGCCGCAATGCGTGATGCCGTTGCCAAAATGGGCGGCGACGCAAAAAAAATTAACCCCCTCTCCCCGGTTGACCTTGTCATCGATCACTCTGTGATGGTGGATCATTATGGCACCAACCACGCGTTTAAAGACAACGTAGTGCTGGAGATGGAGCGCAACCGCGAGCGCTATGCCTTCCTGCGTTGGGGACAAAAAGCCTTTGATAACTTCCGTGTCGTTCCTCCGGGAACCGGCATTTGCCATCAGGTGAACCTAGAGTATCTCGCCCGGGTGGTCTGGACACGTAAAGAGGGAAATGAGACTGTCGCTTATCCGGATACCTGCGTGGGCACGGATTCGCATACCACCATGGTTAACGGCCTTGGCGTATTGGGCTGGGGTGTCGGAGGAATCGAGGCCGAAGCCGCAATGCTGGGGCAGCCGGTTTCGATGCTGATCCCGGAAGTGGTTGGGTTCAAGCTTACCGGCGCATTGCCGCAAGGTGCCACCGCAACGGATCTGGTGCTAACTGTAACGCAAATGCTGCGCTCGAAGGGCGTGGTTGGGAAGTTCGTGGAATTCTACGGCGAAGGCGTAGCCAACCTGCCGCTGGCAGACCGCGCGACCATCGCGAACATGGCGCCAGAATATGGTGCAACGTGCGGCATCTTTCCTATTGATGCGGAAACCATCAAATACCTGAATGTCTCTGGTCGTGATGAAGCGACCATCGCACTGGTTGAGGCCTACGCAAAGGCACAGGGTATGTGGCGTGACGAGCACTACGCAGAGCCTGTTTTCACCGACACGCTTTCTCTGGATATGTCCACGGTTGAGCCTTCCCTTGCAGGCCCTAAACGTCCGCAGGATCGTGTACCATTGTCGAAGGCCGTTAGCGGCTTTGCTTCGGAGCTGCCGAAGTTGAATGTTGGCGAGTTGGCTGCCGGCGCTGCGGTTCCGGTCAAAGGCGCAGATTTTGAGCTTCATCATGGGGATGTGGTGATTGCGGCGATTACCAGCTGCACGAACACCTCAAATCCGTATGTGATGATGGGGGCTGGCCTTGTCGCGCAAAAAGCAGTGGCGCTAGGGCTCTCCAGCAAGCCGTGGGTAAAGACCTCCCTTGCTCCGGGCTCGAAGGTCGTCACGGAATATCTATCGCGTTCTGGTCTGGATAAGGCATTGGATACGCTTGGTTTCCAGCTTGTTGGTTATGGCTGCACTACATGTATCGGCAATTCCGGCCCACTGCAGGAGCCCATTGAGGCTGCCATTAAAGACAACAATTTGGTTGTGTCGTCTGTGCTCTCCGGGAACCGCAACTTTGAAGGGCG
This sequence comes from Alphaproteobacteria bacterium, assembly GCA_030427685.1. GTDB lineage: Bacteria > Pseudomonadota > Alphaproteobacteria > Rickettsiales > UBA3002 > QFOX01. The sequence continues at coordinate 985 of JAUIBB010000156.1, read as the reverse complement.
CGTCCATCCGCTTGTGCGTGCGAACTACCTAGCCTCACCGATGCTGGTGGTTGCCTATGCGCTGGCAGGGTCCATGAACATCGACATCACGAAAGATGCGATCGGAACTGGCAAGGATGGCAAGCCGGTTTACCTTAAAGATATCTGGCCTACGACACAGGAGGTATCGGAAGCGGTACACCGCGTGGTTACCCGTGAAATGTTCCTTGAGAAATATGCGAATGTCTTTAGTGGCGAGCCAGAATGGCAGGCTATCAAAACAGCTGAGGGCATGACCTATGCATGGGACAAGGAATCCACCTATGTTCAAAATCCCCCCTACTTTGAAGGGATGACCCCCAAAGTGGGTGAGAACACGCTCCACGACATTCAGTCGGCACGGGTAATGGCGATTCTGGGCGACTCCATCACCACAGACCATATTTCCCCAGCAGGAAACATCAACAAGACCTCGCCGGCGGCTAAATATCTGAGCGATCATCACGTGCCACAGTCGGACTTTAACTCCTATGGCGCACGTCGTGGAAGCCACGATGTGATGATGCGCGGCACTTTTGCCAATATCCGTATTCGCAACGAAATGCTAACGGGGGTTGAGGGCGGCTTTACGCGCTATATTCCCAGCGGCGAAGAGATGTCGATTTACGATGCGGCCATGCGCTACAAAGCAGAAGGCACGCCGCTTGTTGTTTTCGCTGGAAAAGAATATGGCACCGGCAGTTCGCGTGACTGGGCAGCCAAAGGCACCTTCCTTCTGGGGGTGAAAGCGGTCATTGCTGAAAGTTTTGAGCGTATTCACCGCAGTAACCTGGTGGGCATGGGAGTTCTTCCCCTGATGTTTACCAATGGCCAGACGCGTCAGAGTCTCGGTTTGACGGGGGATGAGACCATCAGCATCGAGGGGATTGCGCATGGGCTGGCACCGCAGAAAGAGCTGGCCATGACCATTACGCGTGCAGATGGCTCGATCGAAAAAACCACCCTT
>JAUIBB010000053.1 GCA_030427685.1 Alphaproteobacteria bacterium | reverse complement strand
AGTTCGATCTCCAGCCCACGCGGTGTATCGCGGGTAGCGGTAAAGAGTCCATACCCCTGCTTTGTAAGCGCCGCCGTTAGATGCTCTTTGATCCCATTCAGCGGGTCGACATGCACGGATTCTGCTACATAAAATCCAGTATCACGGAGCGACTTGGCAATACCGCTGATTTCCTTTGGGTCTGATTTGGAGAGCGCAAACATCAGGATAAAGAAGCTCATGAGCAGGACGCTCATATCCGCGAAGGTAATCAGCCAGCCTTCATCTTCAGGCTCTGGTGGTTTGCGTCGGAAGAGCGGGTGGTTCACGATGCTTCGCCCTCTTCGGTGGCCGCGGCTGCTGCGGCCGAGGCAACGGCGCTGCCACGTAATTGGCGATCAATGTCGAAATGGTCTTTTGGCTCAAGGAAGGAGTTCAGGCGATCCTGCATAAAGCGCGGATTCTTTTTCTCGGCCAGCATGATGAGTCCTTCAACCACCATCAGGTTACGGAAACGCTCGGTCTCTTCCTGCTGCAGTAGCTTATTGGCTGCGGGGATAAAGACCATCCGTGCGAAGAATACCCCATATAATGTTGCAACCAATGCCAGCGACATACCCGATCCAACCACCCCGGGAAGGTCGTGTGCCCCACCGCCCAGTTTATTGAGGATCGCAATGAGGCCGACCAATGTCCCGATCATCCCGAACGAGGGGGCGCTGGCACCCATATTGCGCAGCACCTGTACGGGCGTAGTTTTATGCTCAAACCCGGATTCCACAGCGGTTACCATCATGGCTCGAAGTTCTTCGGGGGCGTGGTTGGTAACGACCAGCTCAAGGCAATAGCGGACAATGGGATCGTTGGTGGGAACGCTTTTGATTTCATTTTCCAGCGCCATCACGCCGCGTTGCTGCACCAGATAGGACCATTTAATCAACCGCATGATTTCGGTATTCAGCCCCTCACGCGTTGATTTTGGCTTCTTCACCATCCAACCAATTGCCTGAAAGCCCGTGATAACATCGCGGCTGTGATATCCCATGAAGGCCGCGGCAATAGCTCCACCCAATACAATCAGCAATGCTGAAATGTCGATATAGATAAGTGGGTTTGAGGTGGCAGTGGCGATTGCGGTAACAATCAGGATCAAACCGAATATCACGCCAAGGAGGGAGGAAAGCGACATAGCAACCATTGTATTTATGTGATCTGGTCGCTACTATACCGGCCTATGCAGCAGAAACAAGTCCCCATCGGCTTCACCCTCGATTACGAGGAGGCAGGTGGCTATTCCAAATATCCGTGGTACGCGATTCGCGATAATTACTGTGGCTCCATCGCCCGTCACGGCGGCGCACCGCTCGCACTTCCGCATGAGGTGGCCTATGTCGAGACCTATCTCGACTTGCTTGATGGGTTGATCATCACCGGGGGTAACTTTGATGTGCCGCCAGAGATGTATGGCGCAAAGACCGCCAGCGATAAAGTCTCGACCAAGCCGCGACGCAGCCAGTTCGAATGGGCGATCACACAAGGGGCGGTAGAGCGCAAAATACCGATCCTCGGTATTTGTGGTGGCCAGCAACTGTTGAATGTGATCCTTGGCGGCACGCTCATCCAGCATATTCCTGACAGCATCACACAGCCGCTGGCGCATGAGCAGCCCAACCCCCGCCACGAGCCGGGGCATGAGGTGGCCATTCTTGCCAACACGAAACTCTATGAAATCATCGGTGCGCCGACAGCTTCCGTCAACAGCGCCCACCATCAGGCGGTGGCAACGGTGGCTTCGGGTGTTGTAGTTAATGCCCGTGCGTCGGATGGCGTGATTGAAGGCATCGAATACCCCGCACATCCGTTCTGCCTCGGCGTGCAATGGCATCCGGAGTTTGAGATCACAAAGGCCGATAGCGCCATTTTCACCGCCTTCCTGGATGCGTCGGCGCAGTATCGTGAGATTAAAGCGTGTCCGTAGCGCCGCAGCGTATTGCTAAATTTCTTTCCGCCGCCGGTATTTGTTCTCGGCGCGATGCCGAGAAGCTGGTAGCCGAAGGCCGCGTCAGCATGAATGGCGAAACGCTCACAACGCCAGCGACACTGGTGAGTGACACGGATGTCGTGAAAGTAGATGGCGAAAAAATCAAAGGCCAATCGCCTGAAGCGGCACGTTTGTTTGTCTACCATAAACCTGCAGGCCTTGTGACCAGCCATCGTGATGAGCAGGGGCGCGATACCGTATTCGACCACCTGCCGCGCGACTTACCGCGTGTAATTTCCATTGGACGGCTTGATCTCGATAGCGAGGGGCTGCTGCTACTTACCACCAGCGGTGCTTTATCGCGTGCGATGGAGCTGCCACAAAATGCCCAGCAACGCGTCTACCGTGTGCGGGTGCGCGGCACGCCGATGGAGACCCACCTGGCGCAGCTCGAACGTGGCGTGCGGGTTGATGGCGTGCAGTACCAGCCGATTGATGTTACAATGGATCGTGAGCAGTCTGGGGGACGAAATTGCTGGCTCACCCTTACCCTCCGCGAGGGGAAGAACCGCGAGATTCGTCGCATCTTCGAGCATTTCGATTTGCCCGTCAGCCGCCTGATCCGCGTCGCCTATGGCGACTACGAGCTACAGGACCTTGCCCCCGGCGACGTCGCGGAGGTGTCCACGCACGCAGTGCAGGAATTAATGCAAACACTGGGAGTTATCTGATGCGCATTATCGCCGGAGCCTTCAAAGGCCGCAAACTACTGCCACCTCAGGGTGACGACATTCGCCCGACTTCGGATCGCACCCGCGAATCTGTATTTAACCTGCTGATGCATGGCGCCTATGCGGGTGAGGCGATTATCGGCCAACATGTGCTCGACCTGTGTTGTGGTACCGGTGCGATGGGGCTGGAAGCATTGTCGCGTGGTGCACGCATCGCCACCTTTGTCGATAAAGACAAGAAGTCACTGGAGCTGACCCGTTCCAATCTCATGCATTGCGGCGCCACGAATGTTGGGTTTCTGGTACAGGCAGATGCAACCAAACTCCCACCCGCGCGCGAGCCAGTATCACTGGTGCTATTTGATGCACCCTACGATGCCGCCATTCTGGCGCCAGCCTATGCCAGCCTGAAGCAGAATGGATGGCTGGCTCCGGAGGCATTGATCGTGGCCGAGCAGTCGCGCAGCACAGAAATTGCTGCGCTGGAAGGTGCAACATTATGCGATGATCGCCAGTACGGAAAAACGCGGATTATTATCTACCGTACTTAGACACCGCGGCTGTGCCCCTTGCCCTGCTGGTTGGCACGCAGTGCGTTATCGACAAACTGTCCGGCTAAATTCAGCCCCTGCTGGGCTAGCTTTTTGACGATGTCTTTGGAATCCTCATACACGGCAAGCTGGCCGGTTGCATAATGCAGGTGTGATTGTTCCAGTGCCTTTTTTTCAGCAGCAAGGCCCTTGTCGATTTTACCCAGAAGCGCCAGTGCTTCCTGCTTTTCGCGGGCACTCATATTCTTGTTCGCCAGCATTTGTTGCAGCCGTTCGCGCAGGTCGTCGCGTTCGACATGCATCATTTCATCCATCGCCTGTGCGTTGCTGATCTTACCGGCAATCAACTGTTGGATGACTTCCTCGATCACGGCAATATCTTCAACGGCAGTATCAATCGTATCGCTGCGTGACTGGAAATTGCGATCCGCAATCTCAGAGAAAATCGCCGCAAAAAACACGGTATAATCTTTGTATAGCGCAGAGAGTTCGCTTCGTACACGTTGTGGTGGAAGCTTGCTTTGGCTGGCACCAGCCTCGCCACGGTTGACCAGCTGAGTGCTCGCCGACTTCTCGGTTGCACGGTTGATATAGCCCACGGGCTTGCCCTGAATTTGCCGCAATTGCCCCAGATCATACGCCAGATGCTCAACCGAGAGGCGGCTGTGCTTTTCGTAAATATCCGCTTCGCCAGAGGTCAGGGCGCGCACGGCATCGTGGAAATGCTCGATACGTTCGCGCATGTCGCCTTCCTTCAGGCGGATGCCCCATTCTGCCTCAATCGGCACGATCTGGGCGTATTTCCCTGCCATCAGCTCGATAATCGCTGCTTGTTCCTTGCCGCCGAATGCCATAGTAACTCCAGTTGATGACCGTCTCTAGCACAGAAAATACCCCGCCTCAAGGTGCAGCCTTGTATGTGCACTGGCCGTTTTGTCGCAAAAAATGCCCCTATTGTGATTTTAACTCGCATGTGCGTGCGGGCGTAGATCATGCGGCATGGCGCGCAGCTATGCTGCGTGAGCTGCGCTATTGGCAGGCGCGCGTGCCGGATCTGGTGCTCAGCAGCATCTTTTTTGGTGGCGGCACGCCATCGCTGATGGAGCCGGATACGGTGGCCGCAATCATCGCAGAGGCGCGCGCCCTTTGGCCGGCGTCCGGCATGATGGAGGTAACGCTGGAGGCGAACCCAACCTCGGTAGAGGCCGCCAATTTCCGTGTGCTGCGTGAGGCCGGGGTCAATCGCGTTTCACTTGGGGTGCAGTCACTCGACAATGCGGCGTTGAAATTCCTTGGGCGGGAGCATTCGGCCCATGAGGCATTGGATGCCGTTGCCCTCGCTGCCGCAACCTTTCCGCGCTATTCCTTCGACCTGATTTATGCGTTGCCCGGCCAGACCGTCGCCCTGTGGGAAGCAGAGCTGCGCGAGGCGTTGACCCATGCGCGTGGCCATCTTTCCCTCTACCAGCTCACCATCGAGCAAAACACTGCCTTTCATCACGCCTACCATGTGGGCAAGGCATTTACATTGCCGGACGAGTCGGTAGCCGTTGATTTATACACCCACACGGGTGAGCAGATGGCCGCTGCCGGCATGCCTGCGTATGAGATTTCTAATTATGCAGCGCCCGGGCAGCAGAGTCGCCATAACCTCAGCTACTGGCGTGGCGATGCGTATCTTGGCATTGGCCCCGGCGCGCATGGGCGGGTAGATCTGGCGAATGGAACCCGTGTTGCTACGCAGACGCTGAAATCTCCGGAGCGCTGGCTGGAAGCCGTCACCCGCCAAGGCCATGGGGTGGAGGAGGAGACTGCTCTCGACGTTGCTGCGCGCGCAGAAGAAAAAATACTGATGGGATTGCGCCTGTGCGAAGAGGGGGTGCCTTTCACCCGCCTGCGCGCCGATGAGCGTGCCTACCTCGAGGCCCTCTGGCGCGATGGCCGCCTCGCGCGGCTGGCCTCGCAGGGGATGATCGAGCATACGGAAAAAGGCCTTCATGCGCCATCCAACGCACAACTTGTACTCAATCGGGTGATCGAAGAACTGCTCGGTTAAACAACGCTGGCGGCAATGGCCTCTTTGGCAGCGGCGGCACGGTTTTGCTTCGCATTGTAGATCGTGCTGGCGAGAATGATAAGTGCCCCAACGCAGGTCCATTCATCAATCATTTTCGCGTAGACGAGGTAGGAAAGAATCGTTGAGAAAATCAATGCTACAAAGTTCAGCGGGATAAGCACCATAAACGGCACTTTTGAGATTGCTTTCGCGACCAGAATTTGTTGGGCATAGGCCGTTACCCCAATCACAGATAGCCAGAACCAGCCATCAATATGCGGATCTTTCCAGTGGGTAATTCCTGCGGGGAGGGCCAAAACGGTAGTCATCGCCAACATGTAAAATGCGATATGCTTGGATGACTCCGTGCTGCACAGCAACTTGATCGTGATCCCGCACAGCGAAAAGCCCAGCGCGGCACCCAGCACATAGAAGACACCGGGGCTAAGCGGAATCATGCCCGGGCGTGTAATAATCAGCACGCCCGTCATGCTAATCGCCAGCGCCAGCCATGTATGGGTGTGGCTACGCTCATGCAGGATAAAAATCGCGGCGATTGTTGCCAGAATAGGGGTAATAAAATTAAGCGCCATATGCATGGGCAGTGTAAAATAGTCACCAAGATAGCTCAGCGAAAAGAACGATAGAGTAAAGGAGCCATACTCAAGAAATGCACGCGCACTATATGCTTTGATGCGGGTTGTTTTTAACCCGCGGATGCCTTGCTTGAAGGCCCATGGGAGCATGCACAGGGTTGCGATAATACTGTAGCAGAGCATAATCTGGAAGGCGTGCAATGGTGCACCTACGCCATCGCCAAGGTGAAGCGTTTGCGCAAGGTACTGGCGTGAATCACTATGGCCCTCCATGCTCAGGAAGGGAACAATCGAAAAGATAACCGCATTGCCAAGCAGCACCAGCATAAACAGGGCAATGGCAATGGTGGTCTCGCGGCGCTGGTTCATGGGCGTCCTTCGTAGGGTTAGAAGCTGAATTGTTCGGTGGTGATGCGTTCTTCGAGATTATGTTCGGGGTCGAACAGCAGCGACAATGAAATGGAGCGATCCTCAAAAACGGACACGCTGGCTACATCGCGTATTTCCGTGAAGTCAGCCACTGCCGAAACCGGCCGTTTATCGGCCTCAAGAATTTCAAACGTGATGCTCGATTCATGGTTGAGCAGTGCGCCACGCCAGCGCCGCGGACGGAACGGCGCAATTGGCGTCAGGGCCAGCAGTTTGCCGTTCATGGGGATAATGGGGCCTCCGGCGGAGAAGTTATAGGCGGTTGATCCCGCTGGTGTTGAAACCAGAATGCCGTCGGCAATCATTTCATTGACCCGCACGACATGGTCAATCGAAACGCGCAGTTTTGCTGCCTGACGGCTTTCGCGGAACAGCGACACCTCGTTGATCGCCAGCTCTTGCCGCTCGCGCCCATCGGTAGTGCGGGTATACATCACCAGCGGATGCAGGGTAGCACGCCGCGCATTGGCGATGCGCTCCATCAGGTCGTCTACATGGTAGCTGTTGAGCAGGAACCCAACCGAGCCGCAATTCATGCCATAGACCGGGATGTTACGGTGCATGTATTTGTGCAGCACTTGCAGCATGAACCCATCGCCGCCGAGGACGACAATGACATCTGGCTTGGTGCGTTTGCCGCTGATGTCGATGAACGTATAGCGCGACGACAATTCCGCAAAGGCCGCTTGGGCTTTTGGCGAGTCATCCGCGAGACAGGCGATCCGTTGGGTAGTGTCCATATCGCTTATATGTAGCTAGGTTGAAACCTGGGGGCAATAGCGAAGTGGGAGTTATCCGCCGCTATCCGCCAGCCGATCATCATGGGTGCTACTGCGTTTCGATAATGCGCATGTATTCACTGCGCGCATAAGGACGCATGGGCTTCACGCGCAGGCCGTTTCGGTCACGCTTGAAAACCGTGCCAATGGCGATGCCGCCGGGAATCAGGCCGCCTTCTTCGGTGGTAACAATGGGCTCGCCAAGAGGGATATCGGCACCATCGCCACTCAGGAAGGTAAGGCGCAGCATTTCATCACCATTACCGGTGCCGCTGGCAATAGCATGCACCCGCCCGTTGGCGGTGATCACCGGGATACGGGATGAGGAGTCCGACAGAAGCAATACTTGCGCCGTATGGGTGCCAGGGGCAAGCACACGTCCTACCAACCCATAGGCATCTACCACTGGCTGCAACGGCTTAATACCATCATTGCTGCCGACATTGACTGTCAGGGTTGCACTGTAGGCGCCGGGGTTCTGGCTGATAACGCGTGCTGTAACATAGCTGACATGCGCTACAGGCTGGTATCCGGCAAGGGCGCGCAACGCATCGTTCTCCGCCTTGAGGGAGGTTGCAACGGACTGCCAGTGGCGCAAGGTTTCATTCTCGGCGCGCAATTCCTGATTTTCCTCAAATGCATTGAGGAGAGCGTTTTTGTCCTGGATTAGTGTGCGTACCAAGGTAACTGGCTGTGAGACCCATTCGGCTATCGGTGCGGCCAAATCAACCATGCGCGCCTGCATTTTGATGACAAGCGGATGGTGCGCCCGTGCAAGAATCAACAAGGTAACGCCCGTGACGACCAGCAATACCGTAAGGGCGCGCTGGATAAGCGGTTTGTTGGAAGTCTGAGCGTAGCTGACGGCGTAGCGATCACGGTTCATACTGCTACTATGCGCTCTGTGATGTTAATCTCAAGGGAAATGATGCTGCGCTGCGTCTAAAAATCAACGCATTTGCCGTTTAGTTCCCAATCGCCATACCGGGTGGGGTCGAGCCGCGGAGCGGGGCGTGGCGTGGCGGGTTCCGAGCCTTCGCCAGGGGTAGGGGAGGGCGAAGCCACCTCGGTGGCTGGGGGTGTTTCGGGCAGTAATGGCGGGGTGCGTGTGTTCATACGTGGATTCTAGCCGATGCCGCAGCATGTGTGCAACAGTTGCGTTTGTCGCGCGATACTGTCATGAGCAATTCATGAGCCAGTCAACCCCTCCTTCTGCCCGTAAACAGGCGGCCGCTTTGCTTGAGATGATCCTCGGCGGCCGACGCACGCTCGACGAAGCGTTGGCCACCACGCCGCTGGCAGGTACGGCGCCCGACGTTAGCTATGCACTGCTTCTATTGCACACAACCCTCCGGCATCTGGGGCAAATTGATCGGTTGCTTGCAGGCTACCTGGCAAAGCCATTGCCCCCCAAGCGCCATGCAATCATCCACGCGCTGCGGTTGGGGGTGGTACAGCTGTTGTTGCTTGATACGCCAGCCCACGCCGCGGTGAATGAATCGGTAGCGTTGGTAAAGAAGGGCAAAGATGCCGCGCTCTCAGGATTAGTCAACGCAGTGCTGCAAAAAATTGCGCGTGAGCGCCCACCCCTGCCAGGCGCCGATACGAATCTGCCCGCATGGATTGCTAAGCGTTGGGCCACCTGTTATGGCGCGGATGCAGTCGCTACCTTCGCAGCCATTGCGGCGCAACGTCCGCCGCTTGACCTCAATACCCGGAGCGATGCGGTCGGCGGCCATCGGCTCGATGCCGATACCTTGCGCCTGCCTGCTGATCATGCGCGGGTCGAGACGCTCTCCGGCTATGAAGATGGTGCCTTTTTTGTGCAAGATATTGCAGCTAGCTACCCGGCGCGATTGCTGGGGGAGGTAAAAGGAAAACGGGTGCTCGACCTTTGTGCAGCGCCGGGTGGCAAGGCAGCGCAGCTTGCGCGTGCCGGAGCGATTGTCACCGCACTCGACCGCTCGCCCATACGCCTTGAGCGCTTGCAGGAGAATATGGCACGCCTACGTCATACGGTTGAAGTTGTTACGGCGGATGTACTGCAATGGCAGCCCGAACAGCCGTATGATGCAATCCTGCTCGACGCGCCATGCTCTGCCACGGGCACTTGGCGGCGGCACCCAGAGGTCGTGCAGCTTGTAACGGAATCCGATATTGCAGAGCTGGCGCAGTTGCAACGCCAGATGCTCACCCGCGCGTGGGAATGGTTAAAGCCGGGTGGGAAACTGGTCTATTGCGTCTGTTCGCTGGAGCGCGAAGAGGGCGAAGCACAGGCTGAATGGTTTGCCCAAACCCATCCCGATGCGCAGCCGTTGCCTATCGACCCCACTACCGAGATCCTTCCTGCGGCCATCACCCCGCAGGGCTATCTGCGCACTCTGCCAGCCATGTTGGCAGAGCAGGGCGGTATGGACGGATTCTTCGCAGCAGGGTGGATGAAGGCATAGGGGTGTTGCGGTTTTAGCGTCAGGCCCATGCCACTATCCGCGGAAAAGGTGGAATGGTAGCGGGACGCCGCTTTCCAGTTGAGGCTGCGCACGACTACTGCTACCTTCACCCCATGACCATTAAAATTGCTCCTTCCATCCTTTCTGCCGACTTCGCCTGTTTAGGCGAGGAGGTGGCGGCCATCACCAAAGCGGGTGCCGATTACGTGCATGTTGATGTCATGGACGGCCATTTCGTACCAAACCTGACCATTGGCCCTGCAGTCGTTGCGGCGCTGAAGCCGCATACGCACCTGCCGCTTGATGTGCATCTGATGATCTCGGCGCTGGATTTGGTGCCTGAATTCGCCCGTGCCGGTGCCGATATTATTACGGTGCATGCCGAAGCCACCCCCCATCTCGACCGTGCGGTGGCGCAAATTAAGGCGCTGGGCAAGAAGGCTGGTGTTTCCATCTGCCCTGCCACGCATGAATCCGCCCTCGACTACGTATTAAACGAGGTCGATCTCGTGCTGGTGATGACGGTCAATCCCGGCTTTGGGGGGCAGTCTTTCCTCAAAAGCCAGTTGCCAAAAATCCGCGCCCTCCGTGAAGCGATTACGCGCACCGGGCGTGATATTCGCCTTGAAGTCGATGGCGGCATCAATGCCACCACCGCTCGCGAGGTTGTCGCCGCTGGGGCAGATATGCTGGTGGCCGGATCTGCCGTGTTTACTGGTAGCCGTGCCGATTACGCAAAAAATATAGAGGTATTACGTGGCTAAGGATTTAAAGGCGCTGCTTGAGACAGCCCGTAGCAACCATGTGCAGGCGGTCGATGGATTTTTCCGTGATTGCACCGAAACATTGTCGGCACTGGCAATGGAATGTGCCACTGCGCTGAGCAATGGAAACAAGCTGATGTTCTGCGGTAATGGCGGCAGCGCGTGTGACTCGATGCATATCGCCGGGGAGTTTGTTGGGCGTTTCATTAAGGATCGTGTGGGGCTTCCTGCCATCGCACTGACGGCGGATTCCGGAATCCTTACCTGCCTTGCGAACGATTATAGTTACGATTATATTTTTGCACGCCAGGTGGAAGCATTGGGGCAGGAAGGTGATGTGCTGATTGGGCTTTCAACCTCCGGGCGCAGCCCAAATGTGCTCGCGGCCCTCAAGGCTGCGCGCGAAAAGGGTGTAAAAACAGCGCTATTTACCGGTGAAAAGGCGCGAAATGATGAAAAAATAGCCGATTTTACCCTTATTGTTCCTACGGTTACAACGGCGCATATTCAGGAGTCCCACATGGTGGCCCTGCATGGGCTGACCGGGTTGATTGAGGCGCAATTATTTCCTGAACTTTAACCAAATATTTATTCTTAGGGTGTATTCTAACCGGTAGAACACACCACGTTCTGTGTGTGCCAGACAACATTTCGGAGTAGACCATGCTAAACGAAACCCGCCTCGCTGAGATGATTGCCACCCGCCTCTGTCATGACCTGACCGGGCCGATTGGTGCGGTCAATAACGGCGCTGAGTTTCTGGATGAGGAAGGGTTTGACATGCAGAATGAGGCCGTTCAGTTAATCCTGAGCAGCGCACATGAGGCCGTCAATCGCCTGCAATTCTACCGTCAGGCCTATGGCAAGGTAGGGGATGCAGGGGAGGCGTGTCTGTCCGAGAAAAAGCAGCTTGCGCTTGATTTTTTCTCCGGAACGAAAATCAAACTCGATTGGCCCGATAGCCATACCGATGCCAGTGGTGTTGCCATTAGCCAGAAAATGTCCCGTCTGATGCTGAACCTGATGATTGTAGCAGGTGCCAGCCTTATTCGCGGCGGCACGCTTTCCATCCGTGTGAGCGAGCCGGAAGAAGGTGAAAGGCACATCGAGATGGTCGCTGAAGGCGAAACCATCAAGCTGGATCCGGACACAATTGCTATCCTGCAGGGGCATAGCGACGACGTCGCCCTGACGCCCAAGAGCTGTCAGCCAATGCTGGCGATGCGCCTTGCACAGGAAGTGGGGGCAACGCTCAGCCATCATGTGCATGGTGGCCAGTTGGAGCTGAAGGTCATTCAGAAGCAAATGGTGTTGGCGCACGCCTAAACATGTGGCGCGGTGGAGGTAAAAATCCATCCGATCATCCCCAGCCCCAGCCTAATCCGCTTGAGAAAATCATAGCTGCTGTGTAGATTTGCTGCTGCGCCCATCGGCGCGAGAGCAAGGGCTGCGCATGGACGACCTGATTGAAGAGTTTATCACCGAGACCTCAGCGGCGCTAACGCAGCTTGAGCCTGCGCTTGCAGCGATGAAAAAAAAGCCGTCGGCGCAGCCGGTGCCGGATGCTGCTTACGATCTGCTACGCAGTGTCAAAAGCGCGGGAGGGTTCCTTGGCCTGCCACGGCTTGAGTCATTGGCGAATGCGGGAGAGGGGTTGCTCCTCGCTTTACGTGCAGGCAAAGCACCGCTTTCCGCTGCGCAGGCTAAGCTTGTACTTGCGCTATTTGGCCAGATTCAGGGGCTGGTCGCCGATCTTGCTGCCGGCGGTGCTGAGCCCATCGGGGATGATGAGCGACTGATCGAAC
>JAUIBB010000052.1 GCA_030427685.1 Alphaproteobacteria bacterium | reverse complement strand
ATTTTTTCTCGCATCCTTACCGAGTTTGTGACAAAAATATGTGCCATCACTAATCCACCTCACGCAGGCTCGCAAAGGAAAAATCGTGAAACTGGAAGAACATTGCCGCAAGGAAGTTAAGGCGCTCGCCAAGGCCGATCTCGCACGGGAGCTAAAAGAATCGCTCTGTGAGGGGGTTATGGTTACGCAGCAAGGCAAGGAGTACCTTTCTTTTTCGGGGAATGACTATCTTGGTCTGGCGCGCCATCCAGAGGTGGTTGCGGCTGCCACCGAGGCATTGGCACGCTATGGGGCAGGGGCAGGGGCTTCGCGTTTGGTGACAGGGAATCACCCGCTTTACGCTAAACTCGAAGCGCAGATCGCACGAATGAAAAAAACCGATGCTGCGCTAGTCTTTGGTAGCGGCTACCTTGCGAATATTGGCGTGATTCCCTCGATCATCGGGCGTAACGACATTATTTTTGCAGATAAACTGGTGCATGCTTGCCTGCTGGATGGTTCACTATTGTCGGGCGCTGCATCGCTCAAGCGCTTTCGTCACAATGACTATACGCATCTGGAATCCTTGCTTGTTGAGCATCGGCAGAATTTTGAAAATGCCATTATTCTTGTAGATCATGTCTATAGCATGGATGGCGACATTGCGCCGCTTGGTCATTTGGCGCGTCTGGCGCGCGATCACGGTGCGTGGCTGATGGTTGATGATGCGCACGGATTAGGGATGATCGAGCCAGAGCCTAAGACGCATGTTGATATCTGGATGGGGACATTATCGAAATCGGCCGGAAGCTATGGCGGTTATATCGCAGCCAAAAAGCCGGTGATTGAGTTGCTGGTTTCGCGTGCGCGGAGCTTTATGTTTTCAACAGGACTGCCACCTTCTGCCTGTGCGGCGGCCTTTGCCGCGCTTGAGATTATAAGCGAGGAGCCTAAGCGTTGCGAGCGTCCGGTATTGTTGGCAACGAAAGTGGCAGAAGCTTTAAACCTTCAGCCGACGGGCAGTGCGATCCTTCCTATTATCCTTGGAGAAGCGCAAAATGCGCTGGATGCCAGCGAGGCCCTGAAGCGGCGTGGTATCCTTGCGGTTGCGATTCGTCCACCTGCGGTGCCGACGGGAACAGCACGCCTTCGTCTCAGCTTCTCGGCAGAGCATACGGATGCGCAGGTCGATCGTCTCATTGATGCCTTGCTTGAGGAAGAAATACGGTCGCTTCCATGCGCAGCTTAACCCTCAGCGGCTGGACACAGCCAAGCGACGCGCTACTGCCTCTTGTGGGCGACGCTGCGATTGCTTTCGATTACAGTGAGTATGCCTCTCCGGAGGCGAGCTTCGAGGCGTTGCGCGCGTTTCAGGACATTCCGCATGTGGTGGCGTGGTCGATGGGGGGGCAGTTGGCACTTCGCGCAATAGCGGCGGGAGTATTATGCCCGGCGCATCTTACCCTGATTGCGCCTCCCATACAGTTTGTTGCAGACAAAAGCACGGCGCCAGATGCATCGGAAGAAGCGGTGGCGGCGATGGATCCACTGACCTTTACGCAATTTCGCAACAATTATGCTGCACAGCCTGCACGTACTAAAAACCGTTTCCACGCGTTGGTGGCAAAAGGGGATCGTGATTTTACAAGGATTCTTTCCAGGCTGGAGCACCATCCACGTGTTGAAGATACAGCACGCTGGTTGCCCTGGCTCGATGATCTGGGGGCCTATACGCTTACAGAAGCGGTGCTTGCACGTATTCCGCCAACCCTGATCGTTCATGGAACGCACGATGCAATTGTGCCGCATGCGCAGGGAGCCTGGTTGGCAGAGCGTCTTCCGCAGGCGCAGCTCAACAGTTGGCACGAAGTAGGGCATGCGCCGCATGTTCATGATATGGATCGCCTGCGTAATGAAATAGCCATTCACCGTCAAATAAGTAAGATAGCGGCATGAGTTGGCAGCGTAACATTCCAATGTATCATTTCAGCCGTGCGGCAGAGGGATACGATGCGCGCGCGCAGTTCCAGCATGGGCAGACAGCGCGGGTTTTTGATGCGGCAAATATGCTGTTTCCTAAACATGCGCGTATTGTTGATATTGGCTGTGGTACCGGGCAGTTTGCCGGGATGGCCTCCAGCGCTCACCCGCATTGGAAAGTGATGGGGGTTGATCTGGCAGAGGGCATGTGTCGTGTCGCTGCGACACGTTGCCATGCGGTGCAGGCTGATGTTCTTAGCCTTCCTCTTGCGGATGCGTCGTGTGATGGCGTGGTATCCTCGTTGTGTTTGCAATGGATTGGGGCACTGAATGATGCCTTTGCTGAGATCGCACGCGTGCTTAAACCCGGGGGGCGTGCTGTTATCGCAAGTCTTGCGACCCAAACGCTTCACGAGTTGCGTGCCGCCGCCGCAGATGCAGCGCTTCCGTTACATTTGCTTCCTATGCGCTCACCGGCTGAATATCGCTCTGCGGTTGATGCTGCAGGGCTGGTTGCGCATTTATTCGAGGCACAGGAAGAAATTGAGTATTACCCGAATGTGGCTGCACTCCTTGACTCTATGCGACTGATTGGAGCTACCAGCCAGCCATCTTCTACCTCTGGCGGGTTGACGGGGGCGCGGCGCTGGAAGGCGATGCTTGCTGCGTACGACCGGCTACGCAGTCCAGAAGGATTGCCGGCAACCTGGGAGCGGCTCTTTATGGTGCTGCATAAGCCGCTATGAGCCGCTATTTCGTGACGTCGGTTGGAACTGGCATTGGTAAAACATTCACGACATGCGCCCTCTTGCATGCGGCAGCAGCGCAAGGCCGCCCCGTATGGGCCTATAAACCCATTATTTCGGGTTGGGATGAGGGGGATGATACCGATACCGCACGTATTATCGCAGCGAATGCCGGCAGACAGTCTGTTGCAGAGACCTCTCCCTGGCGTTTTAAAGCGCCACTTTCTCCTCATCGGGCGGCGGCTCTGGAGGGGGGCTCTATCGACTTCCATGCACTCTGTGACTGGTCAAAAACGCAGATGCAGCAGCCGGGGCTGGTTTTGATTGAGGGGGTTGGTGGAGTTATGGTGCCGCTGGACGGGCAGCATACTGTGCTGGATTGGATGCAGGCTTTGGCCGTGCCAGTTATTCTGGTCACGGGGAGCTATCTTGGTGCCATCAGCCATACACTGACGGCACTTGCTGTTTTAAAACAGGCAAGGATACCGGTTGCCGCGCTGGTGGTGAACGAGAGTGTATCATCTGAGATTAGTTTTGCTGAGGCAGAAGCAGGGCTTTTGCCGTTTGTGACGAATATCCCGTTGCGCATTTTTCAGCGCCGCGTATCTTCACCCGAGGCGGCGGTAGAGACCGCCGGGTTGCTCTCGCATCTTTAGGAAAAATATATGGCCTGGTTATGGATTCCATTCGGGTTGACGCCCAAGCCTGATGCTTCAGGTGTCCGTTATGCCGATGTTTATGCGCGCGCCGTTGCGGCAGCGGTGGATGTTTACCTCCTCTTCTTATTGTTGGGCGGTTTGTTTCGTGAAATTGGCATGGCCATTTATGCAGGCGTTGACCCAGAGACCATTAATCAGCTTCGTCAGTCGGGTACGGCCTCGACGTTTGTCCTTCAACTATGGCACTCGCCGTTGGTGAATCTATGGCTGCTGAATGCGCTGATCCAGTTTATGGTGATTGCAATCGTGGTGATTGCAGCACAGTTTTGTTGGGGCTCCACCCCTGGAAAGTGGCTGCTTGGTCTCAAAATCGTGCGGGTAAATACGTTGGAGCCGGTTTATCGCTGGCAGTATATCCTGCGTTTTTTGGCCTATATCCCCTCCATGTTACCACTGATGCTCGGGATTTTCTGGGCAAGCTTTAATCGCCAGCACCGTGGTTGGCATGATTATATCGCTGGCACAGTAGTGATTCATACCCGTTCGTATGAATGGTACCGGGATCGCGCGGTGTGGCTTTACCGGAAGCTTCGGGGAAAAACAGCCGCCTTGCCTCCAGAGGCAGAATAATTAGCGCATATACGGCATAAAATACTGCCGCAGTCGTAAGGTGGCTTCCATATCAAAGGAGGTTGCCATGTCTTTTCCCATTTCTTCGAACAGGCGCGTGCGATCGTTAATCGAGGCGTCTTCACCGCTGGTGCGGGAGCGAGTGATGATTACATCGCCCGAGGCAGCAGAGATTGCATTTACTCCATCATAAAGTCGTAGCATCACGTTGAGCCTGCCGTCGAATCGTACATCCTGATCGTTGGCAAACAGGCCCTCAAATCCCGTGGTTTTTGGCAAGTCTGTTGCTTTAACCGAGGCGTCTTCAATGGTGACTTCAAAGACGCCCTTGCTCCCAACGGCTTGTACTCGCTGTGCTAGCCACTGTTTAACGATGGTGGCAGGCATGACCGGAAATTCATGCTCTACATTGGGTGGTTGTAATGGTGGGTGGTAATTATCAATTACCCGTATTTCTGCTACATCCAATCGGATGGGCACCTGTTTGCCGAAGCTCAGCGGCTTAGGAATATAGGTGCCCGGCGCTTGTGCGCAGGCGGTTACCAGTGTCAACAATGCCAGAAACCAGTATTTTTTCATGGGGTGCTCCGTCCATCTCTCATGTCGCGGGATACTATAGGATTTTTTTAAGAAAGCCAAGCCAGCGGGGTCGGGATGACAGCATCTGGTGCCCGTATATAAAGGGGAAGGGCCTCAGCCAGGGGCGTTACCTGTAGGTGATCGGCAATATGGCAGAGCGTTTCGCTGCTGGGGCCGGGAAGGTAAAGCGCTGCATCTGCTGGCAGGTGGTTGCTGAAGCAGGGCGACTGCCAGTCTGTATGGGTTTCTGGTAGAAGGCATATTTCGCCTTGTGCGAGGGGAATGTTCCCCTCTTTGGTAAACTCCTGCGTGTAGAGCTCGCCTTTTCCAGCGCGAATGGCGGCAGTAAAGGTGGTGGGGCTTTCAGCCTGACGGGCAATATGCCATGCCATCGCTTCAAGTGTTGTCAGTGTTTTGATAGGCGTTCGGTGTACCAATACCAGGCCGTGTAACGCCGCCAATCCTATCCGCAGCCCGGTAAAGCTACCGGGGCCAACGGTGGTAACAATGAGCGTGAGGTCAGCATAAGTGCAGCCGGCTTCTTGCAGCAGCCTGTCCATGCTGGAGACCAGTGCGGCCGCTTGCTTTCCCTGCGGCAAGGTATGGCTGAAGGTTCTTCCCTTCGCATGCACGGCGATGCTTGCCCCGGCGGTGGCACAATCAAATGCTAAAACGGCTGTATTCTCCATATGAATCTGCTACCTTCCCGGCCAGCTGTTGTAAAAGAAATACTGAAGGATGGAGGAACGATGTCCCTTGTTGCTGAAAAATGTGTCCCAACCCATGGAAAACTTGAAAATGCTGAGGCAAAGACGCTCTGCATGAGCCTCAATGGCTGGGAAATAGACGGAATTCATCTGGTAAAAAAGATGAAGTTCAAGGATTTCGTCGCCGCGCTCGCTTATATTAATCAGCTGGGGGCGCTGGCGGAAGAGCAGGGGCACCATCCGGATATTGCCTTTGGTTGGGGCTATGCAACGATTCGTCTCACCACGCATGATGCCGGTGGGCTGACCCGTAATGACTTCATTGTCGCAGCAAAGATTGACGCGCTGGGCGAATAACGCTAGGAACCGCGCCAATTATGAGCAAAAAACTCTACATCAAAACCTATGGTTGCCAGATGAATGTCTACGATTCGACCCGTATGGGCGATGTGCTGGCGCCATTTGGCTATGTAGAGGCGGATTCGCCCGAAGGGGCAGATATGGTGATTCTTAATACCTGCCATATCCGTGAAAAGGCAGCGGAGAAGATGTACTCTGATCTGGGGCGGTTGCGGATTGAAAAGAATGCGCAGGCCGAGCAGGGAAAGCGCATGCTGATCGCCGTTGCTGGCTGTGTAGCACAGGCGGAAGGTGAAGAAATCATCCATCGTATGCCGTATGTGGATATGGTCGTTGGGCCGCAAAGCTACCATACGCTTCCTGACTTGATTGCTGAAACCGAGCGGACACATGCCAGCCTTACACGGCTGGAATTTGTGGAAGAGCAAAAGTTTGATCTGCTGCCGGAGAGTCTCCAGACACAAGGTGCTACTGCTTTTGTCTCAATTCAGGAAGGGTGCGATAAATTCTGCACGTTCTGTGTTGTGCCCTATACGCGTGGTGCCGAATTTTCGCGTCCGGTAGAAGCGATTCTCCGAGAGGCCCGCACGCACGTGTCGCAAGGCGCGGTGGAGCTGACATTATTAGGGCAGAATGTGAATGCTTATCACGGGCGTGATGCCGCCGGAAACGAGGTTGGGCTGGCCCAGCTGCTTACGATGCTGGCAGAAATCCCCGGGCTAACCCGCCTGCGCTACACAACCTCGCATCCGCGCGATGTGGATGCAGCCCTGATCCGTGCCCATGGAGAGATTGATATCCTGATGCCGTATCTGCATTTGCCGGTTCAGTCTGGCTCTGATCGGGTGCTGAAGGCAATGAACCGCAAGCATACTGCGGCAGACTATATTGGTATTATCGAGCAATTGCGCGCAGCGCGTCCCGAGATCGCATTCTCGTCTGATTTTATTGTCGGATTCCCCGGCGAAACCGATGCAGACTTTGAGGATACACTTAAACTGGTCGAGACGGTTGGGTTTGCTTCGGCTTATGTGTTTAAATACAGTCCACGTCCGGGGACTCCAGCAGCAGACAAGGCCGGGCAGGTAGAAGAATCTGTCAAAGACGCGCGGATGCGGACATTGATGGATTATCTGGATCGTCAGAAACTGCGTTTCAACCAAAGTAAAATCGGCACCGTGCAGCCAGTGCTGATGGAGCGCAAAGGTAAAAAGCCGGGGCAGGGCATTGGTAAAACGCCCTACATGCAATCTGTCGTACTCGAAAACGCTGTGCACTACGATCAGCAACTCATTGACGTAAGAATTACCGAGGCATACGGTCAAAGCTTGAAGGGTGAGGTCGTGGGAGCCGCGTCTACAGAGGCTGCTCCTGTGCAGGAAGCATTGTTTTCATCTGCCGACGCTCGTCCTTAGAGAGATTCCCGCCTTTGCGGGAATGAGCGTGAAATTGGGAGATTCAATGTCTAAGCCCGATAAGAAGACCGTCCGCGAAACACAAAGCACCAACGTATTTTTTGAGCATAATCAGTTTCTGCCGTTGTTATATGGTGGGCAAGATGCGCATCTGAAGCGTCTGGAGCAGGCGCTTAGCGTCGAGCTGGTGGCGCGAGGCAACATGCTGTCCATCACCGGACATAAGCGCGATATGGAGGCGGCAGAGCAATTGCTCAACTCTCTCTATGAACAAATTAAAAATGGGGTGGAAATCACCGAGGCTGATGTTGATGCCGCTGTGCGGATGATGCCGCCCGTGAATGATAAAAAGCCCAAGAACCGACACGGTATCGAAGAGACCGATACGGATGTTTATATTCGTACCATGCGCAAAACTATTACGCCCTACAGCCATGTGCAGGCGAATTACATCCGCGCACTGTATGACAATGAGCTGGTCTTTGCCCTTGGGCCGGCGGGGACCGGAAAAACCTATATCGCCGTGGCGATGGCGGTTTACATGTTCCTCAACAAAAAGGTGGAGCGGATCATTCTTTCTCGCCCAGCGGTAGAGGCAGGTGAAAAGCTGGGCTTTTTGCCGGGTGATATGAAAGAGAAGCTCGATCCCTATATGCGCCCACTTTATGATGCGTTGTTTGATATGATGCCTGCCGATCGTGTGCAGCAGGCGATTGAAGATGGCGAAATCGAGTTGGCACCGCTGGCCTTTATGCGTGGGCGTACCTTCAGCAATGCGTTTGTCATTCTGGATGAGGCGCAAAACACGACGCGCACGCAGATGAAAATGTTCCTGACGCGGATGGGTGAACGCTCACGGATGGTTATTACTGGCGATCAGTCACAGATCGATTTGCCGAATGATATTAAATCCGGCCTGACAGATTGCGTTCCAAAGGTGGAATCCATTCCCGGTATCGAGGTCGTGCGCTCTAGCGATGGCGATGTAGTGCGTCACCCGCTGGCTGCAAAAATCATCAAGGCCTATGATGAGTGGGAAGAAAAGAAAAAGCA
The DNA here is from genome assembly GCA_030427685.1 of Alphaproteobacteria bacterium. Classification (GTDB taxonomy): domain Bacteria; phylum Pseudomonadota; class Alphaproteobacteria; order Rickettsiales; family UBA3002; genus QFOX01. The sequence goes on along the minus strand of JAUIBB010000052.1, from coordinate 4,049 downwards.
TTATGCGGAAGAGCGTGATGGCATACGGGATTAATGGCGCCTGAAACCACGATCCTGATGCATGACATGCGCTGGAAGGGGCTGCGGCCTACGGTGCAGCGTGCTGCTACGGCTGCACTTGAGGATCAGGCCGTCCGTGATGCCACCTTAACCATTCTCCTCGCGGATGATGCGGAGGTGCAATCACTCAACGGAACCTATCGTGGGAAAGCAACGCCAACAAACGTGCTTTCTTTCCCGGATGGGTCCTGTGACTCTGGGAAGCTGCATCTTGGCGATATTATCCTGAGCTACGACACAATCGCGCAAGAAGCTGTGGTACAAAAAAAGAAGCTAAAAGCACATCTTTCGCATCTGGTAATCCATGGTGTTCTGCATTTGTTGGGCTTCGACCATGCGCAGGAGCGGGATGCCAACCGCATGGAATCACGTGAAATTTACATTCTTGCACGCATGGGTATTGCGAACCCTTATGAAACAGCGTAAAGTTGTGGCACGGATGCATGGTGCGCTTGTTTTTTCTGTAATCCGCCGTAATTTTTTGGGATTTAGTTACCGACCTTCGCAGGATAACCTATAGATCGACCATGACCGAAAGCGACAGTAGAACGATTTCAATTCAGGAAGCCCCTTCAAGCCTTAGCTCTGCCATCCGCTGGTTTCGCGAGAAGATGGGAGGCCGAAGCGAAGGCTCTATCCGGGAAATGATTGAAGAAGCGCTGGAGGATGAGTCCGAGGCGAATTCCGCTATTAGCGCTGAAGAAAAATCCCTGCTTAAAAACATGATCCATTTCGGCGAACTCACCGCGCATGACGTGATGATTCCGCGTGCTGAAATCATGGGAATTCGACGTGATATGTCGCTGGATGCGCTGAAACGCCATGTGATTGAGATCGGCCATACGCGTATTCCGGTTTACGATGACTCCCTCGATACGATTGAGGGCTTCATTCACGTCAAAGATTTGTTTCCTTACCTGATCTCAGACCGCACTTTTGAAATTGCGCATATCATGCGCGAGATTCTGTTTATCCCGCCAAGCATGCGCATTGTTGACCTGCTGCTCAAGATGCGCGTTTCTGGCTGCCATATTGCGATTGTCGTCGATGAGTATGGCGGTACCGACGGGTTAGTCACCATGGAGGACTTGTTTGAAGAACTCGTGGGTGAAATTCAGGACGAGCACGATGGGCACGAACATCAGCCCCAGCTCCGTTGGCAGGGTGACCATGTGCTGGAAGTGGATGCACGCATTGAAGTAGCGCAATTGGAAGCTGCACTCGCTGAGACATTGGGCAGTGAAGAAGATAGTGCCGATGAGGTGGATACGCTGGGTGGCTTTATTTTCCAGACGCTAGGCCGTGTGCCCGTGCGCGGCGAAGTGGTGATGTTAAAGCCAACGCTGAAAGCTGAAATTCTAGCGGCAGATCCACGTCGTATCCGTCAAGTGCGGCTGACGCGCGTTCCGCTAGCTTAGTCAACGCACCTAGCTAATGGGAATATCCATTGCTTTTTGAATATCCACCATCCGTTCTTGTAGATTGCTATGGCTGACGGTGTTCGTTGGCGTATCCAGGCTGGCAGTTGAGCTTTTATTGGTAATAGGGAGTTCCTGCGCCTGCTGTTCTGCTGCTTTGTCGGGGTAGGGATATAAATGCCCTTGCCGTTCCATAATCAGGCGGGTTTGCTCGTCCGCCTTGGCCGCTGTTTTGAGGCGTTCAACTTGCTGCGAGCGTTCATTCAGTGCGTGTAGCGTGTGGCTATTATCGTGTAACAGGCGCTCGGAAGAATCAAACCAACTGCGGACATAATGGCGGTCAATGCCGATGACACTGCCGGTAAGCGCACCCAGGCTTATTCCGAGAGTGGTTCCCAGTGCGGTTAATCCTGTCGCAGAAGAGCCTGCCGCAACTCCCAGCGTGTGCAACAAGGGTTCCAGCACATGCATAACGGGGGTTTCTGCCAATAGCGACATGCCCAGCGGTGAACAAAGTCCTAGCGCAATCAGTCCGCCAATCGCGGCACAAATGGCCACGGTTTTCCAATGGAAGAGAGGGTGTTTACGCTCGGAGCTGTTATTAAGGCGATTCAGCTCGTTTTTGATAATTTCGGCCTGTTTATCACCTTCTTTTCCTTCAGGGAGGTCATAATAGCGATCCAATAGGTAGCGGCGTTGCTCCGCAAGGTCGGCACTCTCTGCGCTGATGGCCGCGACGGTACCAATATTACCAAAGGTATGGGCGCCTTTCATCATACCAACACTGGCGGCGGCAGGGATGAGTAATAATGCTTCAGTCCCTATAAAAAGTGCGGCGGGAAGCCCAACAAGGGCACCAATAGCCAGCCCGAACACGCCATACAGTCCGGCACCGCCAATGGTGCCTTGTAAAAACCCTTTATAGCCAGCCGAAAGCAATCGCCGGTAATAGGGGCTGTGTTCGCCAGCGACCCCTCCTGTCGGCGTTGTCCGTAATTTCATTTCAGTTGTTTCGAGACTGCTCATTGTTTCCATTGGCCTATTTATAGACTTACATTCTAGCATAAGCCGGGATATGGATTGTGAAGCTTTTGTGACATTTGTGTATGATTATGCTATGGTTTTTCAGCTGATTTTTCTTAGGAACAACCGTTATGACAGTCTTTGAATTTATGGTGACCTATGCCATGTGCTGGTGGCTGGTTCTTTTTATGGTTCTTCCTTATAAAGCAGATGCTTGTAAAAATCCTGAGGTGGGGCATGCGCCATCGGCTCCGGCTAATCCAAGGTTGCGCTCGAAAATAGCACTCACCACCCTTCTGGCAATAGTGCCAACGGTTGTGTTGTATTTCATTATATCAGACGCAAAAGCGGCTGAAACGCTCTATCACGTTGGTAGCAAGCAGGATTGCGCCGCATATGAACCAGATCCGGGTGTTTCGGTACAAGATGGCCCCGCAACTGGGGGTAAACAGGTGAAACCAGCGACATTAGGGGGTAAAAACCCGTATGTGGCAGAAAAATACACGATTCCGTTGCGTGTTCCGGGGGAAAATTATATCCAGTCTTCCTCAGGTGGGCAGGCCTCTGATCTGTCTGACAGCTTTATTAATGCGGGCGAGGTTTCTGTTTCTTCTGATGGAAGCGCAATGCTGAATGGGGTTTCGCTTGCTCCACAGGGTCGCGCGGATTGTGACCAGTAAAAATTAAGGTACGTTATGCTTCGGTTGTTTTTCCCCCTCCTGCTTGTTGTGCTGCTCACTAACTGTGCGCCGCCAGATCAGCAATATTGTGCGGGTTTTGGTGTTGAGGGAACCCCGGAATATGGCAAATGCCTTGCCTATTATCATAGGCAAGAGCGTAGCTTTAAGGCCGACCGGGCTGTTTGTGAAACAGAGGCGGATGCTACCTATCCGCGTACATTATATGATCGCGGTGGGTTTACGCCGGTTAGTGGTACATTCTGGGCGGGGCGTTATTATCCGGGAGGGATGATCCAGATTGAGCCAGACTATTACCACAATGCAGAAGTAGACCGGTTGCGCATGCGCCTTATCGCTCCTTGTATGAAAAAACATGGCTGGGCTTCAGCCAAAACATGGCAGGAAAACCGCCAATTTGTACAGCCTGCCAAGCCACAGCCTTCGCTCGACGGGAAAAAGGCAGTTCCCGAAGTGAAAAAGAAGGCTCCCGCCAAAGAGCCGTCCATCAAAAAAGTTGCGGTGGAACCCAAGCCGACAATAGCCAAAGCTCCAGAGGCAGAAAAAACGACTCCCATCGTGACCCCCGTGCCAGAACCTGCATCGGCTTCGATTCCGACCTCAATGCCTGCTCCCATCGAGTTGCCATGGCTGAAACAACAGCCTGAAGTGACGCCGATTTATAAAGGGAAGGCTGTTTCGCCGGCTATTTTGCCCTGGCTTAAAAAGTAATTCAGGACTTTCCCACAGGGCTGTTCGTGGAATGACTTCGGGCTTTACCTTTTTGCCCCTCACGCCATAGTGCGAGGAGTGTTTTTTAACGGAGTCTCCATGCGCCTCAGTCAGTATTTCCTCCCGCTTCTTAAGGAAG
>JAUIBB010000051.1 GCA_030427685.1 Alphaproteobacteria bacterium | reverse complement strand
ACCTGCAAGGCAACCCACAATTCCTTGCAGAGCACCCGGAGCTGTTTGAAGTGCTGACGCCACCGGAGCAGCAACATGGCCGTGGGGTGATTGATTTCCAGTATTACGCGATCGACCATCTACGCCGCGGCATGCGCAAAATGAAAGACCGCATGGGCAACCTTGTCGTCAGCGCACGCGAAAATCTCTCGGTGCAACAGCAGGTACAGCGTGCCGTGCTCTCCACCATCGCGGCGCGCAACCTTGAAGAGCTGCTCGAAGTGCTGACGACCGACCTGATGACCTGGTTCGACGTAGACATTGTCCGCCTCGCCATGGAGTCGGATATGGCGGGTCTGTATGAGACCTACTATAACGAAGACAATTATTCCGGCATCTGCTTCGTACCAAACGGTACAGCCAATGCGGTGCTCTTGGGCGAGCGGGTGCGGCTGATTTCGGACACGCAGGTAGAGCCGCCCATCGGCTTCGAGATGGTGTTCGCTGATTGCTCGAACCTTGTGCGCTCCTGCGCGCTGGTGCGGCTCGAGCTACCAACCATCCAGCGTTCGGCGATTCTGGCCTTTGGTGTGCGCCACGCAGATCGCTTCCACCCGCATCAGGGGGGAGAGTTCCTTGGTTTCCTTGGCGAGGTCATGAGCATCGTGCTGGATCGTTGCCTGACCGAGAGCGACTTTTCGGCCTAGCTGCTACGGTTGACCTGAATATCCTTTATTGCGTCATTGCGAGGAGCAAAGCGACGTGGCAATCCAGACCGATAAGCAGCCTGCTGTTTATACCATGGCGAGCAAGCGTAATGGCACCCTATACACTGGTGTGACCTCTCATCTTCCGGCGCGTGATTATCAGCACAAACAGGGGCATGGTGATGGATTCTCGAAACAGTATGGATGCACGTTGCTGGTCTGGTTTGAGATGCATGAAGAAATGGTCGGTGCTATTGTGCGGGAAAAACAAATCAAGTCTTGGTCGCGGAAGAAAAAACTGGCACTAATCGAAGCGGAGAATGGCACATGGACAGATTTAAGTGGCACTTTAGTGTGACTGGGTTGCCGCGTCGCTTTGCTCCTCGCAATGACGGATATACAGCATGACCCAACCTGCACCTGCATCACCCATCGCTACTGAAGTGAAGCGCAACCTGCGTGACTGGCTGAAGGAGATGGCAGAAGTGCGCCGTGCCAGCAACCATTCGGTCGCGGCCTATATGCACGATGTCTCCGGGTTCCTTGCGTTTTTATTCCAGCATCATGGCAAGGCCGTTGGTCTGGCAGACCTCTCGGCGATTGAAGAGCGCGATATTCGTGCGTGGCTCGCTTACCGGGCGAATAAAGGATATGCAAAATCCTCGAATGCGCGCGCCCTTTCAGCCGTACGCACCTTCTTTCGTTACCTCAACACCCATGCAGGCATTCGTAACCTTGCCGCCTTGCAGACCGCCACGCCGAAACGCGACAAGCCGCTACCCAAGGCACCAAGCGAGGCGCAGGCAAGCAGTACGCTGGAGGCTATTGCGGTGCGTAACCCGCAAGCCTGGATCGGTGCGCGTGATCATGCGATTGCGCTACTACTGTATGGCTGCGGCTTACGTATCAGCGAGGCGCTGGGCCTGACGGTTGGCGATGTGTTACAGGATAGCGGTACGTTACGGATTGTGGGGAAGGGCAATAAAGAGCGGCAGGTGCCGTTACTTAACCTCGTGCGTAAAGCGCTGGAGGCATACCTGAAACAATCGCCGCATCATGCGCAGCAAGACTTGTCGGCACCGCTCTTTGTCGGGCAGCGCGGTAAAAAGCTTCAGCCTGCGGTTTTCACACGCTGCCTGCAGCAATTGCGGCGCGAGATGGGTCTGCCCGAAACACTGACGCCGCATGCGCTGCGCCATGGATTTGCCACGCATTTGCTATCGCGCGGAGCGGAGTTGCGGGATATTCAGGAATTGCTCGGCCATGTCAGTCTTTCGACCACGCAGCGCTATACGCATGTCGATGCAAACCGCCTGCTGACGGCATATAATGCCGCGCATCCGGGGGTGAAGTCCTGAGTGCCGTGCAACAAGGTCGGCATTTTACACCTTAAAATCAACTGACTTACGTCTGCGTGCAACGCACCATTTTCGGGTGATTTTTTCTATGGTGCAGCGCATGGCTATGGTGCGCTGCCGCATGCAATTTTGCTGATTTAAGGGGTCGGTTATGCTATAAAGAAAGTGAGGATATACCTCAGAAAGTGTAGGGTTAATGTTATGAAACTGATTCATGTAATATCATTGCTTCTTGTCGTAATTGGTGGTCTGCATTTCGCACTCATCGCTATCAACATCAACCTGCTGGGCATGCTGTTCGGCTCGTTGAATATGAGCATCGTGAACTTGCTGATCGGTCTTGCGATCATCCAGCACGTATTGCCTAGCGTGAAAGCGGAGCTCGGGGCCAAGTAACCCGGCAATGCTGGCGCAGTGTGATGCTGCCGCCGACTGAATCAAGGCTCCCCTGTCAGTGAATGCTGGCAGGGGTTTTCTTTTGTGCTGGGACTGGGTAAGTTAGCAGGCACGACGAGGAAACGATGAGCGAAGTCACCCCGGAATTATTATTAGAGTCCTACGCGAACGGCTACTTCCCAATGGCGCTGGCGCGCGATGAGGCGGAGCTTTACTGGTTCAGCCCCGAGGAGCGCGGGGTGATCCCACTCGACGGCTTCCGCATTCCGCGCGGCTTGCGCCGGGCGTTGAAAACGCGGCCTTATCGGGTAACGGTAGATCAGGATTTCGAGGGCGTGATCCGCGCCTGCGCCGATACCCCGCGCGACGAAGATGGCACCTGGATCAATGCTGAGATTATTGCGCTCTACACGGCGCTACATCACATGGGGCACGCGCACTCGATTGAAGTCTGGCACGAAGCAACATTGGTCGGTGGGCTGTACGGTGTATCACTCGGCGGTGCGTTCTTTGGTGAGAGCATGTTCTCGCATGCTTCGGATGCCAGCAAGATTGCGCTGGTACGGCTGGTAGAGATTTTGCGTGCCGCAGAGTACCGCCTGCTGGATACACAATATGTCAACGACCACCTGCAACAGTTCGGGGTGCAGGCCGTTCCCAAAGCAGACTATATGATAAAGTTAGAAAACGCCCTGAGCGCATCGCCCAATCCATCGAGCCGTTTTTCGACCGCCTCGGTGCGCAGTGGCAATGCCTCTTCATCCAGCGCGAGCGATACCTGAGCATCGTGAAAGGCCAGCTTTGCATGGTAGAGGTTGCCGGCGCGTCCGCCACTGAGTTGGAAGGCAAGGTTGGCTGAAAGTCCAACACAGCGAGACCACAGGCGCTCGCGCTCATCCAGCAGGTTGATCTCGGACTTATCGCCTTTCCAGCGCGTCTGGTAACGGTGGTAAAGGGCGAGAGCCAGCATCAGCCGCTCTTTGTGGTCGATACCCTTGAGTGACGATTGAATGATGCGTTGATACGCCCAGTTCGCGCGGAAGTTCGGATCAATTGCCCAGGCCAGCTCCGACAATTTGCATAGTGCCATGCGCACGCGTTGCCATGCCAGTGGTTCGGTTGGAAAGAGTGGTGTCATCCAGTCATGCAGCTCCTGCGCATAGCTGCCCTGCCGACCGATAAGTGCGGCAAGATCGCCAGCAGAGGAGAGCAGCGCATCTTCTTTCTGCAGGCGTGGGCCGAGCAGGTCGTAGAAGAATCCTTCCCGGATCCCGCTGACGCTAAAGCGCACTTCCCGGGCACCGGTAAGGGCCAGCAGCCGTTGCAATACCAACGCGGTGGGCACAAGCGTTGGCGCACGTTTGGAGGAGATGCCGGGTAATTCAGCGATTTGTGCGGGGGTGAGCGCCAGCAGGCGTTCGACCATTTGGTTTACGCTGCGTTTGCTCATTGCATATTCATGCACGAGGTCGAGCGGATACTGGGTTTTTCGGATATGCAGTTTCGCTAGTGCACGGAAGCCACCGCCGATGGCATAGATCGTAGGTGGCGCAAAGCTTTTGAGCCATGGCATGGATTTCAGCTCTTCGCGAATCATGGTTTCCATGGCTGCACGATCGCCCTCACTGCTATCGAGAATGCGCAGGCTGCCCAGATGGCAACTGGCCACGTCACCGATATGTGAACGGGTGACGGTTGCCAGCTCCATGCTGCCGCCGCCTAAATCTGCTGTGATTCCGAACGGCTCGTGGAAAGAGGAGAGAATGGCTTTCGCGCCCAGCTCAGCCTCACGCGTACCACTGATTACGGTGATCTCGATACCGTGCTGTGCCTCCAGCCCGGCCACGAAGGCCGCACCGTTTTTTGCATCACGCACAGCAGCGGTCGCGATGATGTCGAGGCTGGCGACCTCCAGCCGTTTCGCCATGACCAGGAACCGGGCAATCGCCAGCTCTGCCTGCTTGACGCCGGTGGGATTCAGCTTGCCAGTACGCGCCAGCCCTTTGCCCAGTGCGCACATATATTTCTCGTTGAACAGCGGTAGCGGCACGCGCTTTAGACCATGATAGACCACCATCCGCACCGAGTTGGAGCCAATATCAATGACGGCAATCAACCCCTTCGGGTGGTCGGCATGGGGGATATTGTAGGTGATGGGCATGGGCTTTCTATAGCCTCCTTTCCCCAGACTGCCTAGTTGGAATCACAAATCAGCTATTTTTCAACGATATGAGTGCTATTAAGACAAAATTAAAGAGACCCTGCTAACCTACCACTATTGTGCCAACCATAAGGGATGCCCATGTCTAACGCGCTGACGGTCAGAACAGACCAAACGGGAAGAATTACCTCTTTCTCCCGGGTGGAAGTGCCGTATTACGACCCGCGGCGCCCTCCCGTGACAACCAGCTACACGCTGGCCGCCGACGGCCAGCATTACGTGCGCACGCGTACACCAGCTTCGACGACGCCCGGTGAAGAAAACGGCACGGTCTCGCTAACCGCGGCCTATGTAGGTATGGGGGATCTGGGAAAAGATGCGCAGCCGATTACGCTAAATGGTCAGAGTGTCAGCGCCGATCAGATGAAATATACAGTGCTCGCTAATGCCTCGCGGGATGTCCCCGCTCAGGCGCACTACGTACATTACCTGCGCAACAGCAGTGCTCAGGAGAAAAAGGACAGCGAGCGCCTGACCTCAATGATGCACCATACAGAGAACGGCACCTACCTCTTTCAGGAAGTGCTGAAAGACAAGTATAAGGACGGCGCGATTTCTCCGGGCGATGCCGCCGCCCTGGCGAAGCTGGAGCATTATGGCATTGAGGGTGCAGGCCTTGCGCTGGTGCGCAGTGCAGCGCACGCCACTCAAGACCATCAGCCGGGTGCCGCCGCAGGGCAGGGCGCTCCATCCGCGTCCGCTGCCGAGGCGGTGCGTCCGGAACTTATGCAGGCATGGCTCACCAAAGCCGCCCGCAGTACCGAGCAGGCAGGATTTGTGCAGTCCGATGCCAATGCTACCGAAGGGTATAAGCAAGTTGCCAGCCTGATGAACAAAAACCCCCTGTTGCGCGAGGCGGTGGTGCAGGCATTTCATACACGCGGCGTGATTGATAAGAACGAGACCGCCGCCCTTACCGATATTATGCAACTCAGCTACGATGGCGACGGGCATCGCGCCGAAGTACAGAGCAAGCTGAACAACTTTATTCAGGAAGATAAAGCGAAGGGCACCGTTACGCCGTCGCGATAACGCCCATACGGCTTTTATTTACGGTGCCGCTGCTTTTTCTTTTTCGCCTGTTCGGCGGGAGTGGTTTCCGTCAGTGCCCCGATTTGTGCAAGTGCTTTACCGCGCCCTGAGAGGGAGGGGTTGTTCATGAAGTAATCATGCGCGGCGAAGCTGGAGGGATCATCGCTGACGCGCTGATAGCTTCCATCGGGCTGTAGCAACCAGCTCTGGCGTTCGTCTTTGATATTGGCGACCATGATCTGGTCGAGAATCTGCATATGCACGGTCGCGTTTTCGATGGGCACCATCACTTCGACGCGGCGATCCATATTACGGCCCATCCAGTCTGCTGAGCTGATATAGACCCGCGCGGTGGGAGAGGGCATCGGCTCGCCATTGCCGAAGCAGTAAATGCGTGCATGCTCAAGATAGCGGCCTACAATGCTGCGCACCCGGATATTATCCGAGAAGTTAGGGATGCCCGGTTTCAGTGCACAGATGCCCCGCACGATCAGCTCGATTTTGACGCCAGCCTGTGAGGCAGCGTAGAGCGCGTCGATCAGCTCGTTATCGACCAGCGCGTTGAGCTTTGCCCAAATAGTGGCGGGGCGCCCGGCTTTGGCATGTTCCATTTCGATGGCGATGAGTCGCAGCAGGTTGCGCCGCAGGGTCAGCGGGGCGACGGCCAGTTTTTTGAACTTCGTGGGCTTGGCATAGCCGGTGATGTAATTGAAGACATAGCCGGCATCCTGACACAGCGTCGGGTCGCAGGTGAAGAAGGAAAGATCGGTATACACTTTCGCTGTAGCGGGGTGGTAGTTGCCCGTGCCGAAATGCGCGAAGGTCTTTAGCGTGCCATGTTCACGCCGGGTGACGAGCGAGATTTTGGCATGGGTTTTCATCTCCACAAAGCCGTAGACCACCTGCACACCCGCGCGCTCCATGGTGCGCGCAAGGCGGATGTTTGCCTCCTCATCGAAGCGCGCTTTCAACTCGACCAGCGCGGTGACGGATTTGCCAGCCTCCGCTGCCTGCACCAGCGCCCGAACGATGGAGGAGTCGTGGCTGGTGCGGTAGAGGGTTTGTTTGATCGAGACAACATTGGGATCTGCCGCGGCCTGCTCCAGGAACTGCACAACGACATCGAAGCTCTCATACGGATGATGGACGACAATATCTTTGGCCTGAATGGCGGCGAAACAATCACCTCCGAAATCATTGATGCGTCCGGGAAACCGGGCTTTGAACGGTGAATATTTCAGGTCAGGGCGCGCCTGATCGTAAAGTTCGGCAAGGCCAGCGAGGCCGACCATGCCATCCACTTCGACCACATCCGGTGACTCTGCCGGTAAATGTTCCAGCATGAAGCGCAGCAATTTGGGGTCGCCACCGCGGTTGGTTTTGACGCGCACCACGCGCCCCCGACGGCGCTTTTTTACCGCGGTATCGAGCGTACGCATAAGGTCTTCTGCTTCCTCTTCCACCTCCAGATCCGAATCGCGTACAATGCGGAACAGGCTGGAATTGTGCAGGGTAAAGCCGGGGAACAGCGCATCGAAACAGAGCGCGATCACATCCTCCAGCAGGATAAAGCGTGAGGCCTGCCCATGCTGGATCGGGATAAAGCGCGACTGGCTTTGGGGGAAGGGAATCATCGCGATCATGCGCTTGCTGGGCTTGCGTGGTGGCGCAAGTTCAAGCACCTGTACCATTCCAAGGTTAGGAATAAACGGGAACGGGTGTGCCGGATCCACCGCCATCGGGGTGAGCAGTGGGAAAATATTGGCGGCGAAATACTCTTTCAGCCATTCTTTCTCAGACTTGTGCAGTTGCTTGGTCGAGACAATCCGTACGCCTTCTTCCGCCAATTGCTGCTTAAGCTCTAACCAGCAGTTCTGTTGGGCGGTGGCCAGCACGCGCGAGGCCTCGTCGATAGCGGCAAGCTGACGCACGGGGCTTTGCCCATCCGCCGAACTGGTGTGCACGCCATGGCGCACCTGATCCATCAACCCGGCGATGCGCACCATACAGAATTCATCGAAGTTCGTTGCCGAGATGGAAAGAAATTTCAGGCGCTCCAGCAGTGGGTTATTGGGATTCTGCGCCTCGGCCAGCACGCGGCTGTTGAATGCAATCCACGAGAGTTCGCGGTTGATGTAGCGGTGCTCCGGCTTGGCAAAATGCGCCGTGACGGTTTTGGCGTCGAGCTTGGGTAAGGGCAGGGCATCGGTTTTGGTCGAGGGCATACGTCACCGCTTGAGTTACATCTTTGAAAGCGCTAGTTTATCGCAATGACCGCTGAAACACAACGTCGACTAATCCTGATCCGCCACGCCAAAGCCGTGGAGGAGGACGCTGGCGGCGACCACACCCGCGCGCTGAGCCCCCGTGGCCGCGAAGATGCGGCGATGCTGGGTGCATGGCTCACGGAGCAGGGACTGCAGCCAGATCAGGTGCTCTGCTCCACAGCTACCCGCACCCGCGAGACACTGGCGGCATTTAAGGCCGATTACCCCACCAGTTTCTGTGACCGGCTGTATCTGGCAGAGCTGGGGGAATTAACCAATAAAATCCATAATACCGATGATTCTATAAATAGACTTATGATTATTGGGCATAATCCGGGTATGCATGGATTGCTTGCCCGGCTGGCCGGGGACTATGTCAACCGTGCGGATGAGTCGCGGGTGGTCATGAAATTCCCCACCGCCGCCTGCGCCGTCTTACGATTCAATGTCGGTCACTGGAGCGAGCTCGCTCCCCATAGCGGCATATTGGAGCAATTACGCTGGAGCGTGGATCACTAGGATTTGCCTTTGCCCAGTAACGCGCCCACATCCAAACGATTCAGGTCGCTGAGATTGTTGTTAAAGCTTGTCACGAGATCGGCGAGGCTATTGGCGACGAAACGGTCGGTGACGGTGGTGCCTACGTAGCTACGTGGCGCATCCAGCGCATTGGTGTCGCCAGCAGGCCGGCGAAAAGTGCCGATAGCGTTCGTCTCCAGTCCCTGAATGAATGCGGAGGGCATGGCAGCATCTGCCTCTTTCAGCTCAATATGTTCCATATGTTCCGTGATGAATTTCTTACGCATGCTCATGATCGAGAGCATATAATAGGTGTTACCGTTTTCGGCCGTGTGTGGTGTAACTTTAAGATGCTCAAAGACCTTTTCGAGCGCACCCGGTGGGGTAAAGCCACGGTCAATCAACTCCGCGTGCATCGCATCTTCCAGCGCGTTGCTGATGATTTTTAGCTTTTCAGGCGAAGCCTCTTTACGACGTAACAATGCTTTTGCGGTGCGAGGGTTCTCGGGATCATAGGGTGGCATGAATTTTCCTTGTATTGTTGTGAGGATAGTACCGAGTGTAGCCAGTAGTTTGCCGGAGATGTGTGACGATTCGATGAATTCTGCCTAGACATTGAATTTAAATAATTTTATGAAGTAGCTATGACCCAGCCAGCCATCGAAATCCAGAACCTCACCAAAACCTACCGTGACCGCAAAACGGGCGAGCAGAAGGAAGCGCTCAAAGGCGTTGACCTGACCGTGCCGCGTGGTGCGTTCTTCGGCCTGTTGGGGCCGAACGGGGCGGGGAAATCGACCATGATTAATATTATGGCCGGTACCGTCGTGAAGTCGGGCGGGACGGTGCGCATCAATGGCTACGATATTGACCGCGACGTGCGGAAGGCCAAAGGCTCGATCGGCATCGTACCGCAGGAACTGGTGCTTGATACCTTCTTCACCGTTCGTCAGGCACTGGAGATTACGGCAGGCTATTACGGCATCCCGAAAAAAGACCGCCGTACCGATGAGATCATCGATGCGATGGGGCTGCGCGACAAGGCCGACTCGCCCTCGCGGCGGCTCTCGGGCGGCATGCGCCGTCGCCTGCTGATCGGCAAAGCGCTGGTGCATACGCCACCCGTGCTGGTGCTCGACGAACCCACCGCCGGGGTCGATGTCGAGCTGCGCCGCTCGCTGTGGGAGTATGTGCGCAAGCTGAACAAGGCAGGCACCACCATCCTGCTGACCACACACTATCTCGAAGAAGCCGAGGAGCTGTGCGACGAAATTGCTATCATCCATAAAGGCAACCTCATTGCCCGTGATCGCACCGACACGCTGATGGGTGGCGTTGATAGCAAGCAGGTCTCCTTCACTTTCGCCGCACCGCTCGATACGGTGCCGGATGCGTTGCAGGGGCTGCAGGCCGAGGTCAAAAATGGCAGGCTGTTGGTCAGCTATCAGCCCAGCAAAGCGCAGATGAGCGATATTCTCGCCCGTGTCCATACGGCAGGACTGCAGATTCAGGATATCTCGACCGAAGAAGTCGAGCTGGAAGACCTGTTCATCAAGCTGACCAGCGCCGCGTAGAGCGCCGCACCGCAGCATTTTTTAACATATTGTAAAATCAATAGAAGCGCGTTGTCACAAAAGCTTCATTTTACTTTCTGCGAGTAATTCGCAACTATGGAGGTAAGATAAAATAAAACGAAGGAATTTGGCATGGCTAGCAGCGTAGCGCCGGTGGTGAGAACCTCTGGTGCGACTTTCCCTGACCGAAACCTGACCTGATGATGGATGCGCTTTAATGTTCACTGCCACCAACACTACTGCCCTTGCCAACAGCACCGTCTTGACTCCGGCGCAGTACGAACACAGCAAAACCCGCCAGCAAAAGGCGGAGGATCTGGTTTATACGCTTAACCACAGTATCATGTGTCTACTCTTTACCGATACCATCGGTCTGAGCGGCGCCGCGAACCTCTACAACTATATTTTTAAGCCGTCGAAGAAGGTCAATCTCGATCATGACCACAACACCGGCTACGGTGCATGGGAGTGGCTAAGGGACCGGGTGCAAGGCAAGCACAAGGACGAAGGCTACGTCGCCGCCAAGCATGCCGCGGAAGACGACCGAATCGCCCACGAAATTGAACATGCGGCCGAGCACGAAGCGGCAGACCTTGCCAAGGGAAAAAAGCCCACGATCCACCCTGATCCGGCCATCAAACTCACACCGGATAGCCGCGGAGCAACGGTGGCGCGTAAGTTCTGGCTCACCTCGAAGAAATGGATTTTTGCCGAGGCCGTCGGTGATCTGGGGGCTGTGCCGTTCACGCTGTATCTGCAACGCCACGCGCCGAACTTTATGCATTCCCTGCGTGCACCGCTTGAATCCGCAGTTGGCTGGGCCTACAAATCCAGCAGCGAAAAATCTGCGCGTAACTGGGGCGCTAAAAACGGCCTCGCACCTGATTCGCAGGAAGTAAAAGATCGCCAGCACGAGCTGTATGAATACGAGATGAGCCACATGCCGCAGATGGCGGTCTGGACGGTCTCCTCTATCGCCCTCAATTTCGGCGCCATGCATGCCTTTCACAAGCTTGATCCCCGCAAGTACGAGCGCACCTCGCTAGGTGAGTTTGCCAAAGTAAAAGGCCTTGGCGCGCTGTTTACCATGGCGATGGTGATGGGTCTGCGCGGCGCAACGCCAGGCGGTGCGCACTGGTGGGACCAGCATGTTGGAAAAAATATCATTATCCCAGTGACGAAAAAAGTCGGGGGCCTTTTCGGCGTGGAGGAAAAAGACGTCGATGCTTTCCAGAAAAGCCACGCGCGGATGGCAAGTGGCTCGCACCATCTGGACGCCTCCGCAGCGTCACCTTTTGCCGAGGCCACGTCGGAAACCGCATCGCCCCGGCTGACTGTGCAGGGCGGCAGTAAATCCGCCGACGAAGCGATGCGGGTCGAACGTCTCCAACCTATCGAACAAACGCAATCAGTATAGCTACGCGGTGAATGTATTCTGCGTTACAGGAATCACGCGCGGATTACCGCACCCATCTAAACCTAATCCTGTTTAAACAGGGCGTGGCGGAAAGTTTCGATATGCTCCAGCACGCGTCCGGTGCCGATGGCGACGCAGGAAAGCGCATCTTCTGCAACAAAGACGGGCAGGCCGGTTGCATGGCTGACTACCAGATCCAGATGGGCGAGCAGTGACCCACCGCCCGACATCACAATGCCTTTATCGACGATATCGCTGGAGAGCTCGGGCGGGGTGGATTCCAGCGCGACTTTGACGGCCTCGATAATCTGATGCACTGGCTCAGTCAGCGCCTCTGCAATTTGCGCTTCGGAGAGCACCAGCTCTTTCGGCACGCCGTTGAGGAGGTCGCGGCCCTTGATCTCAATGAATTTCCCTTGCCCATCGGCAGGCTGGCAGGCTGCGCCGATTTCTTTTTTGATGCGCTCTGCCGTGGTCTCGCCAATCAGCAGGTTATGGTAACGGCGGATATAGCTGATGATCGCCTCATCCATTTTATCGCCGCCAACACGGGCACTGCGGGCATAGACAATCCCGCCAAGCGAGAGCACGGCAACCTCGGTGGTGCCACCACCAATATCGACAATCATCGAGCCGGTTGGCTCGGTTACTGGCAGGCCAGCGCCGATGGCAGCGGCCATCGGCTCTTCGATCAGATACACATCACGTGCGCCGGCATTCTCCGCCGACTGTTGGATGGCGCGGCGCTCGACCGGGGTGGAGCCAGCGGGGACGCAGATAATCACCATCGGCCCGGTGAAACTACGGCGGTTATGGACGCGCTGGATGAAGTATTTAATCATCTCCTCCGCCGCGCGGAAGTCCGCGATCACGCCGTCTTTCAGCTGACGGGTGGCCTC
>JAUIBB010000050.1 GCA_030427685.1 Alphaproteobacteria bacterium | reverse complement strand
CGGCGAGGCGCAGGATGCGCTGCTTGGCCGCGCGCTGGATGAGTTCAACGATAAGGGCTTCGTGGTGGCGAACCTTGATAACCTCGTCAACTGGGCGCGTACGGGTTCGCTCTGGCCAATGACCTTTGGCCTTGCCTGCTGCGCAGTGGAAATGATGCAGGCAGCCGCCGCGCGTTATGACATGGACCGCCTCGGCCTCGTGTTCCGCCCATCCCCGCGCCAGTCGGATGTGATGATCGTGGCGGGAACGCTATGCAATAAAATGGCACCTGCGCTGCGCAAGGTCTATGACCAGATGGCCGAGCCGCGTTGGGTGATCTCGATGGGAAGCTGTGCCAATGGTGGTGGCTATTACCATTACTCATATTCGGTGGTGCGCGGCTGTGACCGCATTGTGCCGGTCGATGTGTATGTTCCCGGTTGCCCACCAACAGCAGAAGCGCTGATGTATGGCGTATTACAGCTGCAAAAGAAAATCCGCCGCACCTCGACGATCCGGAGATAGTATGACCCAGACACTTGAAGAATTTGGCGACTATATTCAGGGCATGGTTTCAGACCGTGTCAGCAGCCATCGTGTTGTGAATGGTGAGTTGGTGCTGGTAACCGATGCTAGCCATATTGCTCCGCTGCTGACCTTCCTACGAGATGACGAGCATTGCCGCTTCAGCCAACTGATGGATGTAACTGCTGTGGACCGCCCGAATCGCGTGGCGCGGTTTGAGGTGGTTTACAATCTGCTGTCGCTGGTTAAAAACCGCCGTATCCGTGTGAAGCTCTCGGTGGATGAGCATACGCCAGTGCCGACCGTGACGGACATTTACCCCGCCGCCAACTGGTTCGAGCGTGAGGTGTGGGATATGTATGGTGTGTTCTTTGACAGTCACCCCGATCTGCGTCGGATCCTCACTGACTATGGCTTCGAGGGGCACCCGCAACGTAAAGACTTCCCGCTTACCGGCTTTGTGGAGCTGCGTTACGACGAAGACCAAAAGCGCGTGGTGTACGAGAAGGTAAAGCTCAATCAGGCCTATCGCAGCTTCGACTTCCTAAGCCCGTGGGAGGGGATGAATCACACACTCCCCGGTGACGAGAAGGCAACTGCCGAAAAGGTGGCCTCCAATGGGTAGTCTTGCCAGAGTAGAATCTGCGCCGCGCCAATGGACGGTTTCCAATGCCACGGAAGCCGACTTTCAGGGCATCTGGGAGATTTTCAGTGATGTTGTTCAGGCGGGGGACACCTATTCCTATGCGCCTGATACCGACTACGAATTGGCAATGGATGTCTGGGTGCGTCACAAGGCGCACGGGTATGATGGTGCGCATGGTTTTGTGGTCAAGGATGGCGACAAAGTCGTCGGCACCTATAGCCTCCGTCACAACCATTATGGCCTTGGTAGCCACGTCGCGAACGCTGCCTATATGGTGCATAAAGACTATCGCGGTCAGGGCATCGCGCGGGCAATGTGCCTGCACTCCCTCACTGAGGCAAAATACCGCGGCTGCCTGTCGATGCAGTTTAACTACGTTGTCTCAACCAACACCAGCGCGATCGAGCTGTGGCAGTCGATGGGTTTTAAAATCATCGGCATCAGCCCCAAATCCTTCCGCCACAGCCAGCATGGGCTGGTAGATATCTACATTATGCACCGCTTTTTGGATGACGCAGCACTATGACGAATACTCAGGTAGACATCAAAAACATGACTCTCAACTTCGGGCCGCAGCACCCGGCGGCGCATGGCGTTCTGCGCCTCGTGCTGGAGATGGACGGCGAGGTGGTGGAGCGTGCGGACCCGCATATCGGCCTGCTGCACCGTGGCACCGAGAAGCTGATCGAGCACAAGACCTACCTGCAGGCGCTGCCCTATTTCGACCGACTGGATTATGTCTCGCCGATGAATCAGGAGCACTGCTACTCGATGGCAGTAGAAAAGCTGGCCGGCATTACCGTGCCGCTGCGCGCGCAATACCTGCGGGTGATGTTCTCGGAGCTGACGCGTATTCTCAACCACATCCTCAACGTCACCACGCAAATCCTTGATGTTGGGGCAACAACGCCGCTTCTGTGGATGTTCGAGGAGCGCGAGCGGATTCTAGAATTCTACGAACGTGCCTCCGGCGCGCGCTTCCACTCGGCGTATATCCGTCCGGGCGGGGTGCATCAGGACATCCCGGCAGGGATGGAAGAAGATATCCTCAAATTCTGCGAAGGCTTCGGCCCGGTGATCGACGACGTGGAAACCCTCGTGACCGAAAACCGTATCTGGAAACAGCGCACCGTCGATATCGGCGTGGTGACGGCAGAGGAGGCGCAGGCCTGGGGCTTCAGCGGCCCAATGCTGCGCGGTTCCGGCGTGCCATGGGACCTGCGCAAGTCGCAGCCCTATGAGGTTTACGGCGAATTGGATTTCGACATTGCCATCGGCAAAAACGGCGACTGCTACGACCGCTATCTGGTGCGGATGGAAGAAATGCGCCAGTCGCTGCGCATTATCAAACAGTGCATCGCAAAAATGCCTGCGGGCGAAGTAGTGACCGGCGACCCTAAAGTCGCCCCGCCGCGTCGCGGGCTGATGAAGCAGTCGATGGAAGCCCTCATCCATCACTTTAAGTTGTACACCGAAGGCTATCACGTGCCAGCGGGAGAGACCTACACCGCCGTGGAAGCGCCCAAGGGCGAGTTCGGCGTGTTCCTTGTATCCGATGGTACTAATCGCCCCTATAAATGCAAAATCCGCGCGCCTGGATTCGCGCATTTGCAGGGGCTTGATTTCATGAGCCGCGGCCATATGCTCGCCGACGTGTCGGCGATCATTGGCACGCTGGATGTCGTATTTGGAGAGATTGACCGATGAGTGGAATGAGCATCAAAAAAGTCGAGCAGCCAGAGAGCTTTGCCTTCACGCCCGAGAACTTGGCGGAAGCGAAAAAGCACATCGCCAAATATCCGGCGGGGCGCGAGCAGTCGGCGGTGATGCCGCTGTTGACCATCGCCCAGAAGCAACACCAGAACTGGCTACCACAGGCAGCCATCGAGTATGTGGCGACGCTGTGCGGCATGCCTGCTATCCGCGTGCATGAGGTGGCGAGCTTCTACACGATGTATAATCTCGCGCCGGTTGGGCGGCACCACATCCAGTGCTGCACAACAACCCCATGCTGGCTGCGTGGTTCGGACGATGTTATGCGCGCTTGCCGCGATACATTGGGCATTGATGTTGGTGAAACCACCGAAGATGGGTTGTTTACGCTGGAGGAGGTTGAATGCCTTGGTGCCTGTGTCAACGCCCCAATGATTCAGGTGGATGGCCACGATGGCTCAGAAATCTTCTACGAAGATCTGGACTATAACCGTACCCGAGAAGTGTTGTTTGCGCTCAAGCGGAATGAAGTTCCCAAGCCCGGCCCTCAGTCGGCACGCAAGTCGTCGGAGCCTGCAACCGGCCTCACTTCTCTTTCGGAAAAGGTAGGCTAATGCGGCCTTTGTCTCGCAGTTTAACCCTCATTGCAACCGTGGCCATCGGCTGGGCCGTGGCGGCAGATGCTGCAGACATAGCGCTTTCTCCAGTGAAGGTCAGCAAGGGATATTTCCGCGCTGAAAATTGCGAGCCAGAAGCGAATCCGGCGCTTATCAATGAATGTGTATGCGCAGCAGATATTGTGAAGGCGCGTGTAAGCGGCGTTTCTGATGCGGTGGCAACCGTTATCGACAACCAGCTTGCGCAACTTCCCGAGCAGTTGGCGGGGGAGTCCTGTGCGGGTAAATCCGTCGCGGCACCGGGTAGTGATATTCAGGTGAGCAAAGTGACGGCAAATTACCGGGTGGTGTATCAGTCGCCACAGGCACTAAGCGTGCTGGTCTCTTATAGTAGCTATGGTGCAGGAGCCGCGCACCCAACCAGTGGCAGCGAGGGGTATACATTTGACCTCGCCACGGGCAAAACCATCAATCCACCAGAGGTATTGACCCGCGAGCAAATGAAAAAGGCCAATGAGTTTATTCGCACCGAATTGATGCGGCAATATGGCAATAGTCTCTTTGATGAAGCAAAAGACCGCGCCGAACCATACCTCACCGACGGCAGCTGCGAGGACTGCACCCTCTATTATGGCAAAGATGGCTGGAATCTGCGTTTTCAGCTTTATGCCATTGCGCCTTATGCTTCGGGCGAGCCTGAGATCACCATTCCGACCACCATCATCCCCGCGCCCGAGGCGCTGTTGACAAGGAAATAACATGCTACGCGATGAAGACCGCATTTTTACCAATCTCTATGGCCTCCATGACTGGACGCTCAAGGGCGCACAGGCGCGTGGCGACTGGAGCAACACGAAAGAAATCCTCAGCTGGGGACGTGAGAAGATTATCGAGGAAGTCAAAGCCTCGGGCCTTCGTGGGCGCGGCGGTGCGGGGTTCAGCACCGGCATGAAATGGTCGTTCATGCCCAAAGCCAGCGATGGCCGCCCGGCTTACCTTGTTGTCAATGCCGATGAGGGCGAGCCCGGCACCTGTAAAGACCGCGATATGATGCGCCACGACCCGCACAAACTGCTGGAGGGCTGCCTCATCGGTGGCTTCGCCATTGGCGCGGTGGCAGCGTATATCTATATCCGTGGCGAGTTCCGCGAGGAAGCTGACAATCTCAACCATGCCATCGATGAGGCACGCGCTGCTGGATTGATCGGTAAGAATGCCTGCGGCTCGGGCTATGACTTTGAAATCTACGTCCATCGTGGTGCAGGGGCTTATATCTGCGGCGAGGAAACCGCGCTGATTGAGTCGCTCGAAGGCAAAAAAGGCCAGCCGCGCCTCAAGCCACCATTCCCGGCGGCCATGGGTGTCTGGGGCTGCCCGACGACCGTGAATAACGTGGAGTCCATCGCCGTCGTGCCGACCATCCTGCGCAAAGGCGCGAGCTGGTTTGCAGGCCTCGGCCGCCCGAACAATACCGGTACTAAGGTGTTCTGCATCTCCGGCCACGTGAACAATCCGTGCAATGTCGAAGAAGAAATGGGCATTCCGCTGAAGGAACTGATCGAGAAACATGCCGGTGGTGTGCGCGGCGGCTGGGACAACCTGCTGGCGGTCATCCCCGGCGGTTCGTCCGTTCCGCTGCTGCCAAAAGACATTTGTGATACTGTGCTGATGGATTTCGACTCACTGCGCGAGCATAAATCTGGCCTGGGCACGGCTGCTGTTATCGTGATGGATAAATCCACCGATATCGTGAAAGCCATCGCGCGCCTCAGCAAATTTTATATGCATGAGAGCTGCGGCCAATGTACCCCGTGCCGCGAAGGCACCGGCTGGCTCTGGCGCATGATGGAGCGCATGGTGCGCGGCGACGCATTGCGCGCTGACATCGACCATATGCTCGACATCACCACCCGTATCGAAGGCCACACGATCTGTGCGCTGGGCGACGCAGCTGCGTGGCCGGTCCAAGGTCTCGTGCGCCATTTCCGTGGCGAAATCGAACGCCGCATTGATGAATTTTCACGGAGAGCTGCATAACCATGCCAACACTGAAAATCGACGGCCAAGAAGTTGAATTCAATCCAGGTGAATCGGTCATCCAGGTATGCGACCGTGCGGGGGTTGAGATCCCGCGCTTTTGTTATCATGACCGTTTAAAGATTGCCGGTAACTGTCGGATGTGTCTGGTAGAAGTGACACCAGGGCCGCCGAAGCCACAGGCGTCTTGCGCACTGCCCGCTGCCCCCAATATGGAAGTAAAGACCAACACCCCCATGGTCAAAAAAGCGCGTGAAGGGGTGATGGAATTCCTGCTCATTAACCACCCGCTTGACTGCCCTATCTGCGATCAGGGGGGCGAGTGCGATTTGCAGGACGAGGCTATGGCCTACGGTTCCGGCATCAGTCGCTATCAGGATCACAAGCGTGCGGTCGAGCCTAAATCTATGGGGCCGCTGATTAAAACGGAAATGACCCGTTGTATCCATTGTACCCGTTGCGTTCGTTTTGCGGATGAAGTCGCCGGGGTGCCTGAGCTGGGCGCACTGGGGCGTGGTGAGCATATGGAAATCACCACCTATCTTGAAAAGCCCTTCAGCTCCGAGCTGTCGGGCAATGTGGTGGATCTTTGCCCGGTCGGTGCGCTGACCTCGCGTCCTTACGCCTTCAACGCACGTCCCTGGGAATTAACAAAGACAGAATCCATCGACGTACTGGATGCGGTGGGGTCGAATATCCGTATCGACACGCGTGGGGAAGTAGTGCTGCGCATTCTGCCGCGCCTTCACGAAGACGTGAACGAGGAGTGGCTGGCTGATAAAGCGCGCCATGCCTGCGATGGCCTGAAAACCCAGCGTCTCGATCGCCCCTATGTACGCAAAAATGGCAAGCTGGTGGAAGCAAGCTGGGACGAAGCGCTGGGCGCGATTGCGGCCAAAGTGTCAACGCTGAAAGCTAGCGAGATGGCGGCCATCGCCGGCAACCTTGCGGATGTGGAAAGCATGCTGGCGCTCAAAGATTTGATGCTTGCGCTTGGCAGCCCACATTTGGAGTGCCGTCAGGATGGCGCAAAAATCGATGCGGCGGATCGTGCCAGCTATCTCATGAATACCGGCATTGCCGCACTGGAGAAGGCCGATGTGGCGCTCTTCATTGGCACGGATATTCGTCATGAAGCTCCGCTGGTCAACACGCGCTTGCGCAAGGCCTATCTGGCGAATGGCATGAAAGCCTACAATGTCGGCAAAGCGTTCGACTTCACCTATCCAATCGAGCAGCTTGGCGAAAACCCGCAAGTGCTTGCGGAGATTGCTGATGGCAAACATCCGCTGTCAGAAATGCTCAAGAATGCAACCAATCCAGTCATTATTCTGGGTGCCGGAGCGTTGGCGCGCGGCGATGGTGAGGCAATCCTGTCGGTGGTGAAGCGTATCGCCAGCCAGTGCAATGTCGTTCGCGATGGCTGGAACGGCTTTAACCTGCTGCATTACGCTGCCGCACGGGTAGGGGCGTTGGATATTGGATTTGTTCCCCAACCCAAGGGGCTAGACATGGCCGGGATCGTGGGGGCAATTGAGAAAAAAGAAATCAAACTGGCCTACCTACTGGGGGTCGATGAGATTGATATGGGTTATTTCGGCGAGGCATTCGTGGTCTATCAGGGGCATCACGGCGATATTGGTGCTCACCGTGCCGATGTTGTGCTCCCCGGCGCGGCCTATACCGAGAAAACCGCGCTTTATGTCAATACAGAAGGTCGTGTACAGGAAACCCGCCGCGCCATCTTCCCGCCCGGACAGGCGCGTGAAGACTATCAGGTTGTGCTGGCCGTTGCAGAAGCGCTCGGTAAGCCGCTGGCCTATGGCTCACAGGCAGAATTGCGCGCACGGCTGGTAAAAGAATTCCCGCAGTTCGCTGATCTTGACCGTCTTCCTCAAGCACCATGGGTTTCCAAAACAGCATCCGGCGCTGCCGTTGCCGCTGAAAAGTTTGATTATCCTGTGATGAATTTTTATATGACGGATCCTATCAGCCGTGCCAGCAAGACCATGGCCGCCTGCACAGAATCTGCGACCCGCAATAGCCAAGAGAAGAAGAACGCCGCATGACTGAATTTCTCCAAAGCGATTTCTGGCTGAACATCCTGCTGCCGCTGCTTGAGGTGGTGGGTAAGATCCTGATGGTCAGCGTTCCGCTGATGATTAGCATGGCGATGCTAACCTATGCCGAACGTAAGGTGATTGCCTCGATGCAGCTGCGCAAAGGCCCGAACGTGGTCGGCCCCTTTGGCCTGCTACAGCCTTTCGCGGACGGGCTGAAGCTGTTCATGAAAGAAACTATTATCCCGACCAAGGCGAACCGGGTGATGTTCCTGCTTGCGCCGATGATTACCTTTGCGCTGGCTCTTCTCGGCTGGGCGGTGATCCCCTTCTCAGAAGAGTTTGTGATCGCGAACCTCAATGTTGGCGTGCTGTATTTGTTCGCGATTTCGTCGTTGGGGGTCTATGGCATTATCATCTCTGGCTGGGCGTCGAACTCAAAATATGCGTTCCTTGGCGCGATCCGCTCCAGCGCACAAATGGTATCGTATGAAGTATCGATCGGTCTGGTCATTGTCTGTGTGCTGGTTTGTGTCGGCTCGCTGAACCTTGGCGATATTGTTCATGCACAAGCCGGTGGATTGTCGCACTGGTTTGCGTTTAACATTTTCTCTGGCGGGTTCCCGCTGTTGCCGATGTTTGTGGTGTTCTTTATCTCTGGCCTTGCCGAGACCAACCGCCTGCCGTTTGACCTTCCGGAGGCAGAGGGAGAGCTGGTGGCAGGCTATAACGTCGAGTATTCCTCGATGGCCTTCGCGCTGTTCTTCCTTGGTGAGTATATGAACATGATCCTCGTCAGCGCGATGACGGTGGTGCTCTTCCTTGGCGGCTGGTATGCGCCGATTGATTGCGACCTGTTGAACGTAATCCCTGGCGGCATCTGGTTTATCCTGAAGATCTGTGCCTGCCTGTTTGTCTTCCTCTGGGTGCGTGGAACCTTCCCACGTTATCGTTACGACCAATTGATGCGCCTCGGCTGGAAAATCTTCCTGCCGCTGTCGCTGCTCTGGGTCGTGCTGACCTCGGGCTGGCTTGTTTTTACTCACTCTTTACCGAATTTGTAGGCGCGTTATGGCATCCGCTTCTCTTCTTACCCGCTCCTTCCTGCTCAGCGAGCTGCTGTCGGGCATGTGGCTGACGCTGAAATATTGCATTACCCGCAAATCGGTGACGATCAACTATCCGTACGAGAAGGGGCCATTATCGCCACGTTTTCGTGGGGAGCATGCGCTTCGTCGCTACCCAAATGGCGAAGAGCGCTGTATTGCGTGCAAACTGTGTGAGGCGATCTGTCCGGCGCAGGCGATTACGATTGAAGCGGAAACCCGTGATGATGGTTCGCGCCGCACCACGCGCTATGACATCGACATGACAAAATGCATCTATTGCGGCTTCTGTCAGGAAGCCTGCCCGGTAGATGCCATTGTAGAAGGCCCGAACTTTGAATTCGCGACAGAAACGCGCGAGGAGCTGTTTTACGACAAGGACAAGCTGCTGAGTAATGGTGACCGCTGGGAACCAGCAATTGCCGCTAACCTTGCAGCGGATGCACCCTATCGGTGATCCTTGCGGATGACAGGAATCTTGGTAAGAACGCACAGAAGAACATAAGGACCCAATGCTAGCAGATATCACAACCGTACTATTCTACGTCTTCGCGACGACCCTGATGGCATCGGCGCTGGCGGTCATTACCGCACGCAACCCTGTGCACTCGGTGTTTTTCCTGATCGTAGCCTTCTTCAACGCCGCGGGGCTGTTCGTGATGCTTGGCGCAGAATATATGGCGATGACCCTCATCATTGTCTATGTCGGTGCGGTTGCCGTCCTGTTCCTGTTCGTGGTGATGATGCTGAACATCAACTTCGAGAAGCTTCGGGCAGGGTTCATCAGCTACCTGCCATTGGGTGTCTCGGTTGCTGTGGTACTGTTTCTCGAGCTTGGCTCGCTGCTTTACGTGTCGATCCCAACAGCAGGGATGGTAACGGAGGCGGCATCACCGATGCCGGATCCGTCACAGGTGACCAATGCCAAGGCAATCGGCAATGTCTTGTATACAGATTATGTGCTGGCGTTTGAACTCTCAGGCGCAATCCTGCTGGTTGCAATGATCGGGGCAATCGTGCTGACGCTGCGCCACCGTCTTGGCGTCAAGCGGCAGAATATCACCAAGCAGTTGTCGCGCACGCGTGCGCAGTCTGTTGCGCTCGTGAACGTCAAGTCCGGCGAGGGGATCTAATATGGAACAGCAACCGGAAATCATTCAGCAGGCACTCTACGGCTCGATCACCATCGGGCATTATGTGATGCTTTCGACCTTGCTATTCGTCACGGGCGTGACCGGCATTTTCCTCAACCGCAAGAACGTGATTACGTTGCTGATGTCGGTAGAGCTGATGCTGCTGGCCGTGAATATTAATTTTGTCGCCTTCTCCGTGCAGCTGCAGGATATATCGGGGCAGATTTTTACGATGTTTGTGCTGACGGTTGCTGCAGCTGAAGCAGCCATTGGCCTTGCCATCCTCGTTGTCTATTTCCGCAACCGCGCGACGATCGACGTCGATGACATTTCTTCGCTGAAAGGGTAGTCCGCCGCATGTTATCCCTCAATGAACTCATTATCGCTACCGTATTCCTGCCGCTGTTTGGCGCACTGGTCTCGGGGCTTTTCGTCCGCAAAATTGGTGATCTTCGCGCACAAATCATGACCTGCACCCCGATGGTGCTTTCGGCAGTGTTTGCGCTGATTATTTTTCTGCGCGTTACCGGCTATGGGTTGAGCCTCGATATTCCGGTAAGCGACTGGATTGTTTCGGGGGATCTTGTAAGCCGCTGGGCGCTGAAGGTCGATACGCTGACTTCCATCATGCTGTTGCTGGTGACGTGGGTCGCGGCCATCGTGCATATCTACTCCGTCGGCTATATGAGTCACGACGACCACAAGCCCCGCTTTATGAGCTACCTGTCGCTGTTCACCTTCGGCATGCTGATGCTGGTGACGTCGGATAACTTCATCCAGCTCTTCTTCGGCTGGGAGGCGGTGGGCTTATGCTCCTACCTGCTGATCGGGTTCTGGTTTAAAAAACAAACAGCCGGTGCGGCGGCAATGAAGGCGTTCATCGTCAACCGGGTAGGGGACTTCGGGTTCGCACTCGGGATCGCCGCAATTTTCTTTGCCTTTGGCTCGGTGGATTTCAACACGGTATTTGCAACGGCAACGGCCTTCCACGCCGACACGCCAGAGGCTAGCTGGATTGTGTTCGGCCTGCATGTGCCCGTGCTTGATACAATCTGCCTGCTATTGTTCATGGGCGCGATGGGTAAGTCGGCTCAGTTCCTGCTGCATACCTGGCTGCCGGACGCGATGGAAGGGCCGACGCCGGTCTCTGCACTTATCCATGCGGCGACGATGGTAACCGCAGGTGTCTTCATGCTCGCGCGGTGCTCGCCGTTGTTCGAGCTGGCGCCCACCGCCCTGATGGTCGTGACCTATGTCGGCGCAATTACCGCTATTTTTGCCGCTTCGATTGGTTTGGTGCAGAACGATATTAAACGCGTGATTGCCTATTCAACCTGTTCGCAGCTTGGCTACATGATGTTTGCCTGTGGCGTTTCCGCGTATGATGCGGCGATCTTCCACTTGTTTACGCATGGTTTCTTCAAGGCACTGCTGTTCCTTGGCGCCGGCTCGGTTATCCATGCGATGTCGGGAGAGCAGGACATGCGTAAAATGGGAGGGATCTGGCGTAAGATTCCCTACACCTATGCCTTTATGTGGATCGGGTCGCTGGCGCTTGCCGGGGTGCCTTATTTCGCAGGCTACTTCTCGAAGGATGCAATTTTAGAAGCAGCATTCGCTGCCGGAAGTACGCATGGCTATGTGGCGTATGCGCTGGGGCTAACGGCGGCATTTATGACGGCCTTCTACTCCTGGCGCCTATTGTTCATGACCTTCCATGGCGCACCGCGCGCGAGCGATGAGGTGATGAGCCATATCCATGAATCGCCGCCGATTATGCTTTTGCCACTGCTGCCGCTGGTTTTCGGTGCATTGTTTGCAGGGGCAATTGGCTTCTATGGTTGGGAGATTCTCGACCATGCATCAAGTTTCTGGAATGGTGCCCTGTCGCTCCCGCACAGTGAAGAGGGGCATCACCATGTACCATTGTTCATGGAGGCGTTGCCACTGTTCATTGTCGCCGCAGGCATTGCGCTGGCATGGTTGTTCTATATCAAGCGCCCAGAGTTGCCGATTATGCTGAAAATGCGTTTCGGTGGCCTCTACCGGTTCCTCTTGAACAAATGGTATTTCGACGAGCTGTATGATCGCCTGTTTGTACGCTTCGCGCTTTCGGAAGGGCGTCTGCTATGGAAGTTCTGGGATACCAAAGTCATTGACGGGCTGGGCCCGAATGGCGTTGCGTTGGTGAGCCGTATTGTGGCAGCACGTACCAGCCAACTGCAAACCGGGTATCTCTATCATTATGCATTTGCGATGCTGATCGGCCTGATGCTTCTGGTCGGTTGGCTTATTTGGGCCGTGGTGGGGTGGCCGCTATGAGTAATATTCTTACAATCCTGATTGTCTTGCCGCTGATCGCGGCGGTGGTGACCTATTTCGGCGGCCGGAATGAAGCCCATGGGCCTACCAGTGCGCGTTGGCTGGCATTGCTTTCCACGCTGGTAACCTTTGCGCTTTCGCTGACGCTGCTGGTGGACTTCGACAGTGCCAAAGAGGGCTTCCAGTTTGTCGAGCAGGCGCCGTGGTTTGTAGGCTATAACATTACCTACCATCTGGGCGT
>JAUIBB010000155.1 GCA_030427685.1 Alphaproteobacteria bacterium | reverse complement strand
CAGGGGCGGAAGGTTCCGCAGGTGATGTGGCGCGTGGCGTAGGAAGTGCCAACGGAAGGATCGACATAAGGCCGCCTGCAGCTGTTTTTCCTGCACTATTCACGATGATTTTCGGCATCCCTTTTAGTACAGCCTCCATGGTCTCCAGATAGATTCGCCGTTTGGTGACGTCCTTTGCCTGCCGGTACTCTTCATAGACCTGCTCAAAACGCGAAGCGTCTCCGAGGGCATCGGCGGTGACTTTTGCTTTGTATGCGGCAGCGTCTTCCAACATCTTTGCGGCATCCCCTTTGGCGCGGGGGAGGATCTCATTCCGGTAACCTTCGGCGACGGACTCCGCCGTTTGTTTATCCTGCTCTGCACGTTTGACGTCTTGGAACTCATCAATCACAGGCTGGGGAACATCCGGGCGGCTGAGGTTGACTGCAATGACTTCAACCCCTGCATCGTATTCATCAAACATTTGCTGCATCAGCTCTTTGGTGTCCTCTGCAATTTTTGACTGGGCGATGGTCAGGATATCGTCCAGCTTGTTGCGCCCGATCACCTCGCGCATGGCGGACTGTGCGACTGGTTTGACGTTGCCAGCAGCATCGCGCATGTTGAAGAGGAATTTCTCGGGGTGGGCAGCGTCAATTTTCCACTGCACTTCAAAGTCAATATCGACGATGTTGCGGTCGCCCGTCAGCATAAGCCCTTCACGGTTCTCGACAGCATTGCCACTGGGCTGGGAAAGCGCGGCCATCTTGGCGACGCGGACATTCGGATTTTCCAGCGCGTGGCCACGATAGCCGATTTCAACACGGTTTACAGTCGTGACAGAAGGAATCGTTACGGTTTCTACCGGGTAGGGAAGGTGGTAATTCAGGCCGGGCGTAGAGGTACGATTATATTTGCCGAAGCGTAGCACAACACCCAACTCATCCGAGTTGACACGGTAGATCCCTGAGGCCAGCCATAGGCCAAAAATCACTGCGCCAATCGCAAGGATCAGACGCTTCTCGTTGCCGCCACCCGGGCCACCGACGCCGCCACGCATCCGGTCGCGCGCATCACGCATGAGTTTTTCCAGCGGGTTGTTCATGCCGCCAGGCATGCCCGGACGTGGGTTGCCACCCATGCCGCCGTTGTTACCGCCACCGCCGCTGTTTCCGCGATTACCTTGGCCACCGCCTGGTTTTCGGCCCCATGGGCTGTTTGTATCTGCCATAACATCGCCTTCATTGATTGAAGTGTACGCATGACCTATAAAGTGCAACATCCAATGCATCAACCATATTAGCGTTCGCTTGAAAGACCATCATGAATACATCCCCGCAACGTGCTCCCAGCATTAACCACACACCCATTCCCGGTGTAACCCGTGTCGTCGCCGTGGCGTCTGGCAAAGGAGGGGTGGGGAAGTCAACCGTGACGGTAAATCTTGCGCATGCACTCACGGCGCTTGGGCAGCAGGTCGGCATTCTCGATGCCGATATTTATGGGCCCAGCATTCCACGGATGCTGGGATTAGAAACCTACCTGAAGCCTGAAATTGTTGAAGGTAAAATGCTGCCGCCGATGGCGCATGCAATCCGTGCCATGTCGATGGCGCTGATCACCGGTGACGAAGCCGCCGTGCTGCGCGCACCGATGATTACCAAGGCGCTGGTACAATTCCTGCGTCTCACACAGTGGGATGCTACCCGGCCTTGCGACATTCTGTTGGTAGACCTGCCGCCGGGGACGGGAGATGTCACGTTGAGTTTGGCGCAGAACGTCAAGCTTGATGGGGTTATCCTTGTCACAACGCCACAGGATGTTGCCGTGATCGATGCAGATAAATGCGCTAGTGCATTTACCAAGCTACAGGTGCCGTTGCTCGGTGTAGTCGAGAATATGAGCTATTTTATGGATCCCGCAGGGCAGGAGCATGCGCTGTTTGGTGCCGGTGGTGGTATGGCGCTGGCAGAAAAATATCGGGCACCGTTACTCGGCAGGTTGCCGCTCGACCCCGCCATGGGAGCCTGTGCCGATCAGGGAAAAAATTACGTAGCAGAATATGCCGACGCAGAGGGGGCGCGCCAGATGCAGGCGGTAGCCCGGATGCTTACATCCCAAAATTAAGCTGCATCACGCCCCAGTTGTTCTGCTGGTCCGGGTCTGGCGCGGTGGGGGCTGTCGTATTGGTCGACTGGCGCTGGCCTTGCGTTGGATAGGCATAGGGTTGGCCAGCGTAAACGCGTGCCGCCCACTGGGCATCTGAGAGCTGGATCATTTCGTCGGCAAGGGCCGGAAAGGATTGCAGAATAATCATGGTCGTGACGAGAAGTAGCTTGCGCATGTTCACCTCCTTATATTGCTGGGGTTTGCGCGGGACTTCTACGCCTGCTACCGGAAAAGACCAATGCTTATATGGCAGTGCAGCAATGCGTTTTTTGCATAGCTCCGTATTTCATTTAAAATCAATGGAATGCGGATCCGTTCCCCGC
>JAUIBB010000049.1 GCA_030427685.1 Alphaproteobacteria bacterium | reverse complement strand
TCACCGGTATTACGATCTTTCCAGCTTTCCGACGTTGCGATGGCGAGGTTACAGACCTCACGCCCTTCCTGCAACGCGCGCACTTCCGGGTCACGCCCCAAATTACCGACCAGAATGACCTTATTGATTGAACCCGCCATGATGCGCTCCTTTGCTGTTTGAGGGCGTAAGCATACGGGCTAAGCCTGCCTTTGCAACAGGCAACTTAACAGTGGATAAGTCTATGGAGCTCGGCCACTACAGCCACCTACATGCAATGGATGCAGAGGTGTTCCTGAAATAAAATACGGCTAAAAGACAAGGGATTCCTTGACTAGCGACGCCATACCCCCATATAACCACTCTCCCTCAAATTTTACCTTTAAGGCGGCATTACCCGTCAGCAGCAGGAAGCATGACACAAGAGCAAATTTCGATCCGCGGCGCGAAGCAGCATAACCTTAAAAATGTTAACCTTGATCTTCCCAAAAACAAGCTGATCGTTATCACCGGGCTATCGGGCTCAGGCAAGTCATCGCTCGCGTTCGACACGCTCTATGCGGAGGGGCAGCGCCGCTATGTTGAGTCACTTTCCTCCTACGCGCGCCAGTTCCTGAACATCAACGACAAACCCGATGTCGAGAGCATCGAGGGCCTTTCCCCGGCCATCGCCATCGACCAGAAAACGACCAGCAAGAACCCGCGCTCAACCGTTGGCACCGTGACCGAAATTTACGATTACCTGCGCTTGCTCTATGCGCGCATTGGTGTCCCCTATTCACCCGAAACCGGCCTGCCGATTGAGTCTCAGACCGTCACCCAAATGGTTGATGCCATCCTCGCTATGCCAACCGGCACCAAATTGCACCTGCTGGCTCCCATCGTACGTGGCGGCAAAGGCGAGCACCGCAAAGAGCTGCAAATGATGGCCAAGCGCGGCTTCACCCGGGCAAAAATTGATGGCGAAATGTACGAGATGGACGACCTGCCCACCATCGACAAAAACAAGAAGCACGATATTTCCATCGTAGTCGACCGCATCAAAGTATCAGACGAACTGGGCAACCGCCTTGCCGACTCTATCGAGACCATTCTCAACATCTCCGAAGGCCTGCTGCTGGTTGAAATTGTGGAGCTGCCCGACAGCGCGCCTAAAGCCAAAAAAGGCGCGCCAGAATACAGCAATGGCCAGACCCTCACCTTCTCGTCCAAATTCGCCTGCCCAACCTCTGGCTTCACGCTGAGCGAGATTGAGCCACGCCTGTTCTCCTTCAACAGCCCATTTGGCGCCTGCCCAACCTGCGATGGCCTCGGCACCCAGATGTATTTCGATGAAGCGCTGGTCGTCCCCGACACCAACCTATCGCTGGCGCAAGGCGCTATTGCCCCTTGGGCAAGCGGCCATGCGAAATTTTACCAGCAGGCGCTCGACGCCATCGCTCGCCATTATAAATTCAGCATGGGCACTGCGTTTAAAGAACTTCCAGAAAAAATCCGCGACGTGATACTGCACGGTAGCGGCACTGAAATCATTAAAATCGCCTATTTCGATGGGGTGCGCACCTTCCATAGCAATAAACCGTTCGAGGGTGTGATTGGAAACCTGCAACGCCGCTATCAGGAAACCGAGTCTGACTGGTCACGCGAAGAAATGGCAAAATTCCAGGCCACCTCGCCGTGCGAAAGCTGTGGCGGCGCACGGCTGAAGCCTGAGGCGCTCTGCGTCAAAGTTGCCAATGCCCATATCGCAGAGGTCACCAAACTGCCGATCGATCAAGCGGTGGAATGGTTCGAGAAACTCCCCAAAAAACTGTCGAATAAACAGAACCAGATCGCAGAAAAAATCCTGAAAGAAATCCGTGCACGGCTTGGCTTCCTTGCCAATGTTGGCCTTGATTACCTGTCACTTTCGCGTGAATCCGGCACCCTCTCTGGCGGCGAATCACAACGGATCCGCCTTGCATCACAGATCGGTTCTGGCCTCTCTGGCGTTGTTTATGTACTGGATGAGCCATCCATTGGCCTGCACCAGTGTGATAACGAGCGCCTGCTTGGCACACTCCAGAACCTGCGCGCCCTTGGCAACACCGTCATCGTTGTCGAGCATGACGAAGAAACCATGAAGCATGCCGATTATCTGGTTGATATGGGGCCTGGCGCGGGTATCCATGGCGGTAAAATCGTTGCTGAAGGCACCCCTGAAGAAGTGATGCAGAACAAGAAAAGCATCACCGGGCAATACCTCGCCGGCACTCGCATGATCGAAGTCCCCAAGCAGCGCCGTGCAGCCTCCAAGTCACGCCGCATCCGCATTCATGGCGCGCGCGCCAACAACCTGCGTAACATTGATGTCGAGATCCCGCTTGGCCTGTTCACCTGCGTTACCGGCGTTTCTGGCGGCGGCAAATCCAGCCTCGTCATCCAGACGCTCTACAAAGCAATCACCAAGCGCCTGCACGGCAGTAAGGTTACCCCCGGACTGCATGACCGCATCGAAGGGCTCGAATATATCGACAAAATCATCGAGATTGACCAATCCCCGATTGGCCGCACCCCTCGCTCCAACCCGGTTACCTATACTGGCGCGTTCCAGCCTATCCGCGATTGGTTTGCAGGGCTGCCCGAAGCCAAACAGCGCGGCTACCAGCCGGGGCGCTTCAGCTTCAACGTCAAAGGTGGTCGCTGCGAAGCATGTCAGGGCGACGGCATGATTAAAATCGAAATGCACTTCCTGCC
The DNA here is from genome assembly GCA_030427685.1 of Alphaproteobacteria bacterium. Classification (GTDB taxonomy): domain Bacteria; phylum Pseudomonadota; class Alphaproteobacteria; order Rickettsiales; family UBA3002; genus QFOX01. Next base: position 9,987 of record JAUIBB010000049.1, on the reverse strand, counting down.
CGATGTCTATGTCACCTGCGACCAGTGTAAGGGGCAGCGCTATAACCGCGAAACGCTCGAAGTAAAATACAAAGACAAGTCCATCGCCGACGTGCTGAACATGACGGTGGAAGAAGCTGCCGATTATTTCAGCAACCACCCCACCATCCGCGAAAAACTACTCGCGCTGATGGAGGTTGGCCTTGGCTATATCCATCTCGGACAGTCCGCCACCACCCTCTCCGGCGGTGAGGCACAGCGCATCAAGCTTGCCAAAGAGCTCAGCAAACGTGCGACGGGAAAAACCCTCTATATCCTCGATGAGCCAACCACCGGCCTGCATAGCGAAGACATACAGAAGCTGCTGAAAGTACTACATAAGCTGGTCGATAGCGGCAACACCATCGTCGTGATCGAGCATAACCTCGACGTGGTCAAAACATCCGACCATATCGTGGATATCGGCCCTGGCGGCGGCAACAAGGGCGGCTATCTGGTAGCCATGGGCACGCCTGAGCAAGTGGCAGCGACGGAAAAAAGCATCACCGGCAAATACCTGAAGCCCTTGCTAGCGCAGAAGAAAAAGGCTCCCTCCGCGCCTACAAAATCCACCGCCAAAGCAACGCCTAAAAAAGCCAGCAAGCCAGCTAAGGCCGCCAGCGCAAAAGCAAAAAAGAAAAAGGTCGCCTAAACAGCCTCTCCCAGTCGGAGAGGTTAAAGCATCGGTGAAATCCGCCAGAGTACTTCTGCAGCCACAATCGCCAGACCGGCGACGATCGGCGTGAGACGGAAAAACCCTGCTGCGACAATAAGAATCCCACCCAGCGGCGTGGGCGATAGCACCAACAGATAAGGCAACCACTGCCGCGCGATGCTACGCATAGATTCAATCCGCGCCTGCTGTGCTTCAGTGCTGATTCGCTCGGGCCAGCGGCGAATCCAAACGCCAAAGCCATAGAGCACCACCGACCCCAGCAGCGCGGCCATGCCCGCTAGCACCGCCAGCGACGGATACTGATCGGGATGAAATCTCTGGATCGCCGGCAGCGTCATTTCCTGAAATACTGGCATCAGGCGCATTAATAAAGCTTCCTGAAAAACGGTCAGATAGTCGTTCACGCACTCTCCTTCACGGCATACAGCAAAAATTCGACATTCCCCTTCGGGCCCGTAATCGGGCTCTGGCAAATACCAACCACGCGCCAGCCAGACTCCGTCAACCATGCAGCGATATCGTCGCACACGGCCTGATGCAGCCCGGCATCGCGAATCACGCCCTTACCTCGGCTGACCTCGGCCTTCCCCACCTCAAACTGTGGCTTGATAAGCGTCAGAAGCTGTGCGTTGGCTTTGGTAAGCGCCAGGGCCGCAGGCAACACCTTTTTGAGTGAGATAAAGCTCGCGTCGCACACGACCATATCCAGTGGCGCATCAACCGAGGCTTCGGTCAGATGCCGCGCGTTGGTGCGCTCCATTACCACCACGCGCGCATCATCGCGCAGTTTACTATCAAGCTGGCCGTGGCCGACATCAACCGCATAGACTTTTACCGCCCCATGGGTCAGCAGCACATCCGTAAATCCGCCGGTAGAGGAGCCAACATCCATCACCGCAAGCCCTGCTACATCGAGCGAAAAATGCTCCAGACCGTGGGCCAGCTTCATCCCCCCGCGTGATACCCAAGGGTGCTCACGCCCACGCACCAGCAGGGCCATATCTTCCGGAAACTCTGCGCCAGCCTTATCGAGCTTTTGCTCGCCGTGATACACCAGCCCGGCCATAATCAGCGCCTGCGCGCGAGTCCGGTTCTCCGCGAGCCCTTGCGCAACCAGTAAATGATCCAATCGTTGTTTTGCCGCCATGCGCCACTCTTAGTGGCCGCGCGCTACTTCTTCAAGGACGGTTTCGTGGAAACCGGCCCAAGCGGTTTAGGGGGTGGCGCATCAGGCATCGCATTGCCCGGCCATTGGCCGCCTGTGATGATGTTCATTGATTCAGAAAATTGCTGCGCAGAGCGAAATTTATCAACCGCATCCGCAATCTGCTGCGCGATGTTATGGACTTCCGCCCCATCGTTAATGCGCAAAAAATCTGAAAGGTTGGTGAGACACCCCACCTCAATCAGCACGCTGGGAATATGCGCTGCCTGCGCCTCGCGGTTGACCATCAGGTTCCGGTGGTTTTTGACCGTGGCGGAATCAGCAACCTGATGATTATCCTGATCTGTTCCCAGCGCGTTATTAAACTCTGCCGCAATGGTATGCGATAAATACGCGCTCTGCTCATCGTCGCGCTGATGGAAAATATGAATCCCCTGCGGATCCCACCTTAACTCCCGGCTGTGCGAGACATATTTATGATGCACGACGGTTTTGTATTTGCCATTCTTAAGCTTATGTTTCTTGGTATAGCGCTCTTTTGTTTTGTATTTGTGCTGTGTTTCGCGCGCATCCGCATGCAAGCTGATGAACAGAACATTTTCGCCCTTATCCGCCAATGTTTTTGCAATATTAACGCGGTGTGCCAACCCTTCCTTAGCGGCAGGAAAGACATAGGGCACTTCACGTTTATGCGGGTCATCCTTCGAAGAAAAATGGTCGTCACGCGTGAACACCACCTTATAGTTCCGTGCTTCGAGAACACCGCGCAGCGCATTCGCCTGCCGCATGACAATATCTGACTCGTAGCACCCCTGCCCCAGACATGCCTGAAGCGCCGATTTTTGATAACGGGTTAAATGCAGATCTTTGATATCTTTATTAAAATAAGAGATTTTAGGTGGCTGCGCACCACAATCATACCAACCGTTCTGCTGGTAGCCATGCCCCGGGTCAATCACCACCGTGATGGGGCCATTATGCGAAAGATCGCCCCATGCCTTAAGAAAGGGCCGTGATTCTTCGGAGGAATCCACCTGCTTTATTTCGGCAGTATCAAGTTCTGGCTCAGAAGGTTCGGGAGGGGAAACCGTCCCCGGGCGCCGCGATGGCAGCCCCGGCGAAACCATGCTTTTCGATGGGTGTGGCGGAGCAACAGGCGATTTATGGATAGATTTGGGGCGCCGTGACGGCAATCCCGGCTGCGGAGGCGACGCATGCGCCTCTTTCTCTCCCTGCGTCTTTTTACCTTTTTGCTTATCCGTCATACCCAGCCATGTCTCTGGTTCACCAGATGATCATAGCAAAATATGCATGCTTCCTATATGAAGCTTTTGTGACGATTAGGCCCTAAAAAGCTAGTTTTTGCGGGTAACCACGAATTTGGCGAGGGTACGCAAGCGATCTGCACGCTCATCAAAGGCGCTAAGGTGGGAAACCGCCTGATTCGCAAGGGTGGTGGCCTGTTCACGCGCACGCTCAACCCCTAAAACCGAGATCAGCGTTGCTTTTCCTTGTGTTTTATCCTTGCGCACGCCTTTGCCGGTTTCGGTACGGGTGCCCTCAACATCGAGCAAGTCATCCGTAATCTGGAACGCAAGCCCCATATCATGCGCATAACGCTGCAAACGCGCGCGCAGCGGCTCTGGCGCCTTACCAAGCACGGCACCGGCCTCACACGAGACCGCGAATAGCTCACCGGTTTTCAGGCGCTGGAGACGAATCACCTCATCCGCACTCAGGCTCTGTTGTTCGGCGTCGAGATCCATCATCTGGCCACCGACCATGCCGCGTACGCCCGAAGCGCGCGCTACCGAGCGAATCAGCTCACAACGCACGTTTGGATCGGCATGTACCCGTGGATTTGCCAGCACTTCAAAGGCAAAGGTCAGCAATGCATCCCCCGCCAAAATAGCCGCCGCTTCACCGAATTGCTTGTGGCAGCTTGGCTTGCCGCGCCGGAAATCATCGTTATCCATTGCCGGAAGGTCATCATGCACCAGCGAATAGGTGTGTACGAACTCGATTGCGGCTGCCGTCATCATCGCCGCTGCCGGATTAACACCAAACAGCCGAGCCGACTCAACCGTCAAAAAGGGGCGCAGGCGCTTACCGCCAGCCAATGCAGAGTAGCGCATGGCTTCGATCACTTTGGCTTCCCCTTCCGCCGAGGCTTCAGCATCCTGTTCATTTTCGCGGCTATGCAGCGAAATAACGCGCGCACCCGCTTTCAGGTTATTGGGCAGCAGCTCATCCATCACGCGGTCAAGGGAGGCCGATGTTTCAGACAGTGCGTTCTGGAGATCCTGCATAGTGTTTTCCTGTGCTCAGTTTAAATGATTTACTCGTGCGCAAATTCGGTAGTGGTCGCCGAACCGTCGGCACGCACGCTGATTTGCTCGACCTTTAGCTTTGCTTCACTCAGCTTGCTCAGGCAATGCTCCTTCAGTGCATTGCCGCGCTGATAATCGGCGATGGCTTTGTCGAGATCTGCACTACCAGATTCCAGCGCGCGGACGATGCCCTCAAGCTCCTTCATGGCCGCCTCGAACGAGAGCGAGGCGATATCGGATGGTGGATTGGCAGAAGATGCAGTGTTTTTTGTCATAAGGCCCATAGGATTAGCCCGGCACCATACGCAAAAACGACGCGAACGGCAAGGGCAACATCAGTGCGATGGCAAATTGTCGACATCCTGTTGCCCAGTGTGGATTTTCGACTGCCCCTGATGGTGGGCCAGATACCCCTCGGCGTAGTCGACATAGTTACAGACTTCGGTCAGTGCTGCACGATAGGCATAGAGTTCCTTAGTGAAGCGCTGCTGGTCGACAGCCGGAATCACCTGCGCATTTACGGACACCCACTTTTCCACTTCATCGGCACAGCGAAACAACCCCTGACGAGACGTTTCAATCACTTCATCCTGCTGGCGATCAGGAAACCCCATCGCCGCCAGCAGGGGCTGTGTTGCTTGCTGGCGAGCAGGCTTGGTCAACTGACTATGGCGCGACCAGCGCTCCACAAAACGAGTGGCAATTTCCTGCGGACTTAACGCCCGTTCTGGATGCTGGCGCCCCCCATGGACCAACAGCTCAACCACAGCAGGCCCATTCCACAATTCTCCACTCAACCCATCATGGCCGAACAGTAAATTTCCAACATCGTCCATGGAGACGCCTGCCAAATGGCTCTTATAACAAGGGCGCGGAACAAAGGTTGTCCAGTCGTGAGGCGGGATATCCTCGTAATTTCGATCAAGTGGCGCCCCTGCATAGCCCTCAGCCGAATAAAAATTATGCCGCACAAGGCGCACGATCTCTTTTTCCGCCTGCACCAACTGTTCCCACGGGCCGTTCGCTTCCCACAACGCGTCGGTGCGCTTTTTTAGCTCTTCTTCCCTATAATTGGGGGATGCAACGGTCTTCTGGGGCAACACGAAGTGTTCTCCTGTTGTGAAATCTGAAAATCACCCTATAACGCTGGGATACTGAACCCAAGCCAAGAATTATGAAGATTTGATGATATGTTTGAATCCCTGAGTAAACGCCTTACCGAATCCCTCGACAAGCTCCGCCGCAAGGGGCTACTGACGGAGGCCGACGTCGAAGGCGCGCTGCGCGATGTACGCATGGCGCTGCTCGAGGCCGACGTCGCCCTGCCCGTCGCGCGCGAATTCATTGCGAACCTCAAAGAAAAAATGGTCGGCGAAAAAATCGTCGAGAGCGTCTCTCCCGCGCAGATGGTCATCAAGCTGGTCCACGACGCACTGGTGGAACTGCTGGGCGGCAAACCCGTCGAAGCAGGTGCGCTTCCCAACTTTAAGGACGAATTAAACCTCAACGCCGCCCCACCCGCCGTAATCCTGATGTGCGGGCTGCAAGGCTCCGGTAAAACCACCTCCACCGGCAAACTCGCCCTGCGCCTTAAAAACAAGATGAACAAGCGCGCGCTGGTCGCCTCGCTCGACATCTACCGCCCCGCAGCGCAGGAGCAGCTCGCCGCCGTCGCCAAAACGGCGGAAATCGACTGCTTGCCGATCGTCGCGGGGGAAAAACCCGCCGCCATCACCGCCCGCGCGCTCGACGCCGCGCGCAAAGGCAACTACGACGTGCTGATCCTCGACACCGCAGGCCGCCTGCATGTCGATGATGAACTGATGGCCGAGTTGAAAGACGTAAAACGTCTGGCGAACCCCGTCGAAACCCTCCTCGTCGCCGACGCGCTGACGGGGCAGGACGCCGTCAACATCGCCAAATCATTTCATGAGAGCATCGGCGTTACCGGCATCATCCTGACCCGCCTCGATGGCGACGGACGTGGCGGCGCAGCACTCTCGATGAAATCCACCACTGGCCAGCCCATTAAGTTCATGGGAATGGGCGAAAAGCTAACGGAATTTGAACCATTTCATGCTGAACGTATAGCAAGCAGAATTCTGGATAAAGGTGATGTCGTCTCCCTCGTCGAGCGCGCAGCGGAGGTGATGAACACTGCCGAAGCCGAAGCGCAAGCCAAACGCATGATGCAGGGCCAGTTCGACCTCAACGACATGCTGAACCAGATGCGCCAGATCGGCAAAATGGGCGGCGTGGGAAGTATGTTAGGCATGATGCCCGGCGCCGGAAAAATCAAAGAAGCGATGAATGGCCAGACCATCGACGAGTCTCTCGTCAAACGTCAGGAAGCCATCATCCTCGCCATGACACCCAAAGAGCGCAGCACCCCGCAGCTGCTCAACGCCAGCCGTCGCCGCCGCATCGCCACCGGCTCCGGCACGCAGGTGCAGGACGTCAACCGCCTCATCAAGCAATACCAGCAAATGGAAACCATGATGAAGCAAATCAAAAAAATGGGCATGAAGGGAATGATGAACCCCATGGCGCTGAAACGCATGCTGGGGGGTATGGGCGGCTAAAAAGAAACCTCCCGCTACGCAGGAGGCTTTAAAGGTTAATAATCATTTTTTTGCGGTGCCGGCAATAATGCCGCCAACCGCAAAAACAAGGAGGCCTAATCCTTTTAGCGCCTCCGCCGGGGCCCGTACCACCTGCGTATGCAGATGCCCAACGCCAGCCCCAACCAACAATAGTAACAGCCCTATACTGGCCATTACTAATCCGGGAAGAAAGTTGGATTCTTCCCGCTTGGTTATTTTTTGTGTCTGCTCCATATCATATGGTTTTAGACGTGATTCACCCTTGCTCCCAATGGTGAAAATAGATGTAGCCGCTGGTGAGTAGTCAGCACCGTCTCCGGTTATATTCAAAAATACAGGCAATAAACCCCGGCATACTAATGGATCCGCAACAGCTTCGGCGTGAATTTTTTATGACAGATCCCAACCAGCAGCATCACTTAGACAAGGGACTGGCCACCACCCTGTGACCTTGGAAATGAGCGCGCATCGAAGCGGTCGATCATCTGCCAGCGATATTCACCATATTTACGCAGCGCCAGCCCCACAGTGAGCGGAGCGCCATTATCGTCCTTCATTTGCGCATCCTCAATGATCTTGCCCAGCTCGGCCTCGAACCGCTTATAATACTGCATGCGCTGAGCCTGCGATTCACCAAGCGACTCCGGATCATACGCAAACATCAGCCCCGCGTCGCGCATATCAGTGGCAACCAACACCGCACGCAAATCCTCGGCATGATAAACATCATTCCCGCACTTCATATAACCACCACCTATCGCTAAAAAGCTACGTTCCTTGGTAAAAGCAGCTGTTTCAAACGCGTAGTCCGCTCCCGCATACATGCGATCAAATACCGCCTGCAATTGTACACCAAAGGGGTAAGGTGAAGGGGTGTTTTTCTGCTGGGTCATATCTGCGGCTAAAGTGACAGATTGTTATTGATTCGGTCGGAATACATATTTTGGGCGCGTTCGGAAATTTTACTCCAATACGCAGCATAGACAACCTTATCGAGCGGCGTAGTAAATACATCCGTGATGCCGGAATCCTCCACATGGCGCTCACGCAGCGCCTTGAGATCCTCTTTAAACGCCTCCAGCAGCCCCCGGGGATAGTCTCGGTCAAAATTGTTCCAGCGCACCTTATCCGATGCCGTATAACGTAAGGCGGCACGTTGTGCATCAATCTCCGGACGCTGATCGTCAGCACAATGCGCCAGCCACTCACGCTCCAGCGCATCATTTGCCAGATGCCGCTTGATGGCAGGACAGTGCGTATTGCAATAAGCTACCAACGTCGGGAACAAAGCTTCATCCATCGCCGGATCCTGCTCCCACGCCGCAAGCAACGCCTGCGCAGAAGCCTGTTCCCGAACATCGGCCGACAGCGCATTCAATGCACCCATGACGCGCGTCCGGGCACGTAAGGATGCGGCCATACCAAGCACATCTCCTTTCTTCGGATGCAATGCATCTGGTAAGCTCGAGAGAAGCCCTTTGATTGTTGCAGTTTTTTCAGGAGGAACCCCTTCAGGGGCAAGGTCACAAAGCGCTCCCAGCATGGTAAGTACATCGGTCGCATTCTTTGTTGCATCATTTTTGCTGGGCTTAAAGTGTTTCAATTGCCGCCCCACTTCGCGCAACTGCAAAATAGGTGGCCCGGCAGCCTTAATCGCCGCCACATCTGGTTTTTTAGGCTTTTCTTGCTTGTCGCCCGCCGCCAGTGAGACCGAAACAACCTGATTCGCAGGCGCGGTCGTACTTACATTCCCCGCAGATGGCGACGTAAACAGGCCGGGCTGGCTACCGCCCTCCGTCGCCCCCAAACCGGATTGAACTGGCTTCTCTGTCGTCATACCCCAAGAGGTTAGCACAAAATGGTTGCATTCTATATGACAATATGGTTAAGACCCCGCCACCTGTCTTCTTGGGTATATGGCAGCGTAGCGCCGCATAGGGCGGAAGTGCGCGACTACCAACCGAAAGAATGGCACAAAGGAGCCTATAATGTCTGCAGTGATTCGTCTTGCCCGTGGTGGCGCGAAAAAGAAACCTTTCTACCGCATCGTTGTTGCTGACCGCCGCGCCCCGCGCGATGGTGATTTCATCGAGCGCCTTGGCACCTTCAACCCACTCCTGCCAAAAGAGAACGAAAGCCGTCTCGTGGTAAACAGTGAGCGTGCAAAACATTGGCTCTCCGTTGGCGCACAACCTTCGGATCGCGTCAATTCGCTGCTGGCAGGCCTGGGCCTGACCAAAGCAGTGGACTTCACAAGCAAGCCACAGAAAACCCGCAAAAAAGCGGACAAGCTGACCCGCGCCGAGAAGCGCGCCGCAGCTGAAGAAGAAGCAAAAGCTAACGCAGCCGCCGAAGCAGAAGCGGCAAAAGCCGCTGCGGAAGCACCTGCTGAAGAAGCTGCCCCAGCAGCCGAAGCAGAAGCCGCTGCCCCAGCCGACGAAGCACCGGCAGCATAAAGAATTGCAGGCGCGGCCAATAGTCGCGCCTGCTCTCTTAGTACCCGCACTTAAAGGACGGCGTTTTCGCCGTCTTTTTTTGTGAAATCACCGAGACCAGACAACCGCTTGCGCCCACACGAAGGGCTGCTATAGTGCCTTCCAATCAGAGGAGGTCGCGATGGGAATTGCCATTGCTATTGCCGGTGTGGTCTTGGGCGTTATTGGGTTCATCGGCCATTTTAGTTAATTGAAGCAACAGACATAGATCATACCATGAAGCAGGAAGACTGGGTTGTCCTCGCCGCCATCGGGCAGCCACACGGGGTAAGCGGACGCGTCAAAATCAAGTCCTTTACCGATCCCGAAGACGACTTCGCCACCCACCCGAATCTTGCCTACGAAGATGGAAGCAAGCCAAAGCTGACCATCACTGGCCATACACAGGGAATGGTGATTGTTGAAATTGAAGGCATTACCGACCGTAATCAAGCCGCACTACTGCGTGGGCGCACCTTAGGCATCCCCCGCCAGGCGATGCCCGAGCTAACCGAAGCCAACCGTTACTACATCCACGATCTCATTGGTATGCAGGTCATTCGTACCGATAGCAGCCTATTTGGCACCGTTACAGATGTCGTGAATTATGGCGCAGGCGATATTCTGGAAATCCAGCGCGAACAAAGCACCAAAGAATTATACGCCTTCACCAACGCCACATTTCCTAAAATTGACAGCCCCCAAAGACGTATTACCATCG
>JAUIBB010000048.1 GCA_030427685.1 Alphaproteobacteria bacterium | reverse complement strand
TTTCTTCCTGTTGGTAGCTGCTGCCACGGTCTCAAGTGCATCTGGGCTTAAGGCGTGGGAGCTCTTTCTCGGGCTTGCCGCGATTCTTTGCGGGATCTCCAGTGTTTTGGCATTTTGGAATGCTGCGACGCAAGAGGACGTCCGGTTACAGGAGTAGGAGGAGGCATCTCAGTGGTTTGGTATTTAAAGGGCCGGCCACATTCGACTTATTAATACGCTGCCTTGTGATGGGGGAGCGTATTTTTTTTGCCGCGATGGTAGCAGATAGTGGGTGATAGGCGGCCTGAGGGGCATGAAGGCTTTACATTCTTTTTTTTCGGGGACATCATATCAGGTATGACTGATGTTCCTGATAAACCGCGATCCCGCCCACGCTATGCGAATGCCTTGACGCCGCAGATGGCGGCGGCGGTGAATGGGTTGTGGCGGTTTACCTCGGAAGCGGTGGCGATTGCCAAGCTGGCGCGGATTACCGCATCGGTGGTCACCGTGCGGCAGGAGGAGGAAGACCCAACCGCGGTGGAGCTATGGCTGCGTAATTTTGAGCTTGCTCCCGAAGAGGAAGAGCAGGGCTATCTCGGCCATTACGCACGGCTTGCCGTCACCCGGATGGAGGATGAGGATGGTCATTATACCATCAGCGCGACCAAGCTGGAGCGGCCGCTGAAGAACCACCCGCTACGCAAGCGGCGTCCGGCGCGCTGCCCGAATTGGGGGCATCCGATCCTGCGGGCGATTCAAAAAGGCAAGACCTACCCGACGATCGAAACCGTGCAGGCCGATCTTGAAGCGTTGCAGATCGAATATCCCGAGACCACTATTCCTGCCGCGAACAAGCTGTATCTGATGATTTTCAGTCGCCGCGAGACGCCAGAGCAGCCCATCAAGAAATACGTGCTGGAGATCAAGAACCTGCAAGGGGGCGGCTTTACGCTGGAGTGCCGTGAGAATGATTATGTGGCGCGCAGTCCGGCGACCAAGACCGAGGCCGATGCGGCGGAGGTGCCAGTCGCAGGGCACTTCTCCTCGATGGTGGCGCTCAAGCGTAATAAGAAAAAGCCGGTTAGCGGCCAGTAGCCACTTATCCCAGCGAAATAACGCCCAGCCGGTGCAGCTCTGCCAGCAGCGGCACAAGGGGCAGCCCCTGAATCACATCCTGATCGCCATCGATAGCGGCGAAGAGATGCCGTCCCAACCCTTCAAACTTGTAGGAGCCGCACGAGGAAAGCGGCGCATCTGCCGCGACATAGCTACGGATGGCGGCAGGGCTGAGGTCGCGCATGGTAAGCCGGGCCGTGGCGCTATGTTCCCACAGCACGTCTTCCCCTCGCAACAGTGCGACGCCGCAATGCTGGGCATGGGTAGTGCCGGCGAGTCGGCTAAGCTGCGCTTCGGCGCGCTCGTAGCTGCCGGGCTTTGAGAGAATATCATCGCGGTGAATGCAAAGCTGGTCAGCGCCGATGGTATAGGCATTGGGGTGCGCGCGGCTAACGGCTTGCGCCTTCGCGCGCGCTAATGCCATGGCCAGAGCTGGTATTTCCGCTTCCGTAACGGGTTTTTTGAAGCTGTCTTCATCAACGCCCGAGGGCACTACACTGAAGGTCAACCCCACGGCTTTGAGCATCTGCTGGCGAATGGTTGAGCCAGAAGCAAGGACGAGTTGGGCGTGTTGACGTAACGCCGGCATGGCCTACCCGATGTTGCTGGAAGCGATGAGGCGCATTACCTCGGCACGGGCAGCAGGGTCGGTACGGAAGGTGCCGCGCATCTGGCTGGTGACGGTGGTCGTGTCGGTTTTATGGACGCCACGGGTGGTCATGCATTCATGCTTGGCGTCGATGATGACGCAGACGGCTTTTGGCTGCAGCGCGCGCTCGATTGTATCGGCGATCTGGGTGGTCATCAGCTCCTGCGTTTGCAGGCGCTTGGCATAAATATCCAGCAGCCGTGCGATTTTGCTGATGCCGACAATCTTGCGGTTGGGCAGGTAGGCGATATGTGCGCGGCCAATGATGGGCACCATGTGATGCTCGCAATGCGATTCAAACGTCATGTTCTTGAGCAGGACGACTTCGTTATAATCGGCGACCTCTTCAAAGGTTTTGGCGAGGATCGCATCCGGGTCTTCTTCGTATCCGGCGAAGAATTCGCGGTAGGCGTCAATCACGCGCTGCGGCGTGTCGAGCAGCCCTTCGCGCTCGGGGTTGTCACCCGCCCAGCGGATCAGCGTGCGTACGGCTTCCTTGGCCTCTTCCGGGCTGGGGCGGTTGAGTGTTTCGGAGGTGGTTACCGCCATCTTGGAATGTACTGTCATGAAGCCTCACATCTGATTTGCGGCAGAGATATACGCAATGTGGGGCAAAAAGCAAGGATTGCTGTCAGTGGGCACCGTTAGGTGCTGCGTCCGCCGCGTGGTGGGAGTTGCTGTTGGTTGCGCTCGGGCTGGACTTTTTTCATCATGGCGATGGCGAGGCCGGGATTGGGCGTGTTGCTCAGCTCGGCGGCGTTGGGTTCATGGATCTCGGTGGTTGTTTTCTGGGGGCCGAGAGGTGTCGCGCCTTGCTGCGCCATGGCGACATCTGTCTTTGCGGGTGCTTGTGGCGCGGCGAGGGAGCTGTTCATGGCTTCGTAATGCCCTTTGCCTGTGCCGATGTCGGTCTGTGCGACGGCGGTATTGGGTTTGCCGTTCACCTCGCTCTGCCAGCCCTTGGCGGTCTCGGCGACGGCATCGACCTGTGCCTGTAAGATGAATGCTTTGCTGGCGGTGATACGCACGCCTTCGACCTTGGTGCCAAGGGCTTTTTCGAGGTCTGCTACATTGGTGATGGCTTTACCGTTGATGCTGACATCGTTGAAGGTAGCACCCTTAAAGTTGGCGCCCTTCAGATCGGTGCCTTTGAATTTCACATGGCTGAGGGTTGCGCCTTCGAGGTTCAGCTTGCTGGCATTGCATTCCTTGAACTTGACGTTGGTGAGTGTGGCGCCCTTGAGGTTCACATCGTTGAGGTTGCTGCCCTTAAACTTCACATCCTGCAGCGTGATGCCCTGCATATTGCTGGCCATGTCGATGGTGGCGCCGGTAAAGTTGGCGTGGCTGATACCTGCTTTTGCGCCGGGAGCAAGGCTGATGGTAACGATCCGCGCATCTTTAGCGTTGAGGTTGTTGATGGAGGTATTGTTGTTTAGCGTAATGGCAGCGACTTTCGCACCCTCCATATCGAGGCCTTTGACTTTGGTGCCGTTAAACTCCAGCTCGCCGCCATTGATGTTGGTCAGCTTGATGTCGCTATATTCGCCGCTACCGAAGAGGAACTTGTCACCTTCGCGCATATTGTTGAAGGTCATGTGCTCGAGCGTTGCGGCCCTCGCGATTTCATCGTTAAACGAGGTGGCGGGTTCAACGAAGCAGTCTTTGAGGTTGGCGCCGTTGAAATCGATATTGGTATAGAAGTCGTTGATGGCCTGATCGCTATCCTGGTCATAGAAGTTGCGATCTTTGGGTGGGGCGGGATTTTCTTCTTCCAGCCCATAGATTTTTTGCTGCTGCGGCTCGCTGATCTTGAATCCACGGAGCTGCTGCCCGCTGAGGTCCGCGAACACTTCAGGCCGCCACTGTTCGGCGGAGAGGTTGTGTTTCTCGCCCACGGCGCCGCAGGCGGTGTAGTAGTCGGCCAGCGTTGGCATGCCGTTTTGACGGAGTTCCTGTTGGGTGAGGGGGCGGTCAAGCTCTGACTCCATCTGGACCACGCGGCGATGCGCGCTTTTTCTGGCCTCGTTCAGGGCTTCTTTTTTATAGTCGAACAGCTGCTGTGCTTCGGATTTTTGAGGCGCAGTCGCAGGAGTGGCCGCAGCCGCAGGTGCGGCGGCGCGGAAAAAGCCGGTAACATTGTCGAGTCCGAAGGCCATAGCATTCAAGATAGCATGGCAGAGCTTAAAACTTCGTTAAAATGCACGCAGTTTTCAGGCAATTTTTTAGGCGGAGCGGCTAAAGGCCTGACGCAGTTCGGCGACCCGGTTGCGCATTCCGGCGAGGGTGGTGATGCCATCCATCTGGGCGAGTGCCAGTTGCTGGTCGAAGCTGGGGAGCTGCTCATCCACTTCCGCGTCTACGTCGTCGAACAGGCCGGCGAGGTCGCGGTTGATGCGCATCGAGGTTGCTTTGATCGTATCAATGGCGTCCATCAGCATTTGCTCAAAGGCGCGCCAGCCGCCGTTGGGCGAGAGGTTGTTGAGGTCGCGCTGGGCGAAGGCGAGGACGTCCACACCGCTGCGGCGCAGCGACTCTTCTTCACGGGCCTGACTGACCAGCCGGGCGAGGTGCAGGAACACGCTTTTGCCGAAATAAGAATCATAGAGGGCGATGAGGTCGTTTTTATCCCACTCTTTATAGCACTTTACCTTCACGCCGAGGGCGTGCTGTGCGGCCAGATAATCCTTGGAATAGGTTTTGCGGACATCCGCGACGAACCCTGCATATGCGTCTTGCATAAGACACTCCCTGTTGAAGGTTGCTTGGTTGCCGAGCTTTTATTTTTAATTGTATCTATCTTAGCAGGAAATGGGCGCGGGGGCAGCATTATTTCGCGATTTTCCTCAGGAAACCTGCGGGAATTGTGGTGCTGTGGCGGGGTGGGCACAGCCATTAATGGCCGCGCGATGCTCGTTAATTAATTAAAATTTTTTCTATCCCACCTATAGTGTCCTTGGGCGCTGCGCACCACAAGGATTTGATAAAATCTCTATAAAATCAGTATATAGCAATATGTCTTGGGTGCGTCGTGGCGCATAAATAGCTAAAATACCAAGTAATTATATTAATAATTTGTCCTAAAATTAATGAGAAAATAGTTACCACATTAACATTCCATTAACCCAACCTGTGTATAACAGAAGATGAAGGGCACTCATCTACGGATGTTAAGACCCCGCAAGACGCAAGCCACCTGCCGCACGAAACGACGACAGGAAGAAATGAGCACAGAGAATACAGTCGATAAGCCAGCCGCGCCGAAGGATGTGAAGTACCAGTTCACGGCCGAGGTGCATCGGCAGCTTGCCTATGCGATGCCGGAATATCTGGTGCAGATGCAGCCATCTGGCTTGCGTGCCGAAGGTAAGGAGCGTGCCGATGCCAATCTTGAATTCGAGCGCGCGGCAGCACGCGATGCGCTGGTCAGCGAGTTATGGCGCTTGCCGCCCGATGGTCAGGCCAGCATGCGCCGCCGGATTGCCGAAATTTCTGCTGCGCCCACGGTAAGCAAGGTGAATGTGCTGCGTGGCGAAATCCAGCGCGAAATTCAGGCCGCGACGGATATGTACGACAAAGACAAAAACATCAACAACGCCGAATTCGCCGAAGACGCCAAAGCCGCAAAAATGCAAGCCCTCTGGGCAGATATTGATCGCTTTGATAAAGAGATTCAGTCTGACTTGGACAAGCTGCGTAAGCAGGGCAAACTATCCGAACAGGATTACCTTGCCCTCAAGGCCGAGCGCGCGCGGCTTGATATGTTGCCCAAAAACAGCAAAGAGCACCGCACAGGCGAAACCTATTACAGCCAAATGCAAGAGAAACTGGGTATCAAACTCGAAGAAGAAGGTCGCAAAGAACACGACCACGAGAAAGAAACCTGTGGTCATCGGGTGCGCACGAAGGCGAAATCGAAGTTGGATGCCCTGCGTCAAATTGGAGCGATTGCGAAATCTCAAGAAAATTTAAAAGAGACAGACCTTGAAACTGAACACGCTATTGTAACTGAACACGCTATTGTAGAAGTGAACAATAACCATAGTGGCAATCTAACGCCTACTCACATCAAGAAGCCAACAGATAATGCTCTGAATAACAATGCTAGAACCCGCTAACATGAATCTTCACCAAACTGTCATACACAGCACAGTTGTATCTGCTAGCCTCCTTTTGTTGGAACGCACAGATGAGGAGAATTCCTATGGCTGATAATAGTAAGCCCGCCAGCGAGGCTGAGAAAAACCGAATCCGAAATAATAATAGGAAATTGCATGATGAGGCAATTGATCTGATTAAGTATATTTATGATGTTAACAAGCCGCCGTATATGGCTGAGGGCGCTTTCTGCAAAGATTACCGAAAGTGGGAAATTGGTGATTTAGCACGTATTGACAAGGGTACGTTAGCTGTGTTGCACACTATGGCAGAAACGGATGACTACGCGCATTTGAAGCAGATCATGCCGGATCGTTATAAGGGTGAGCTAAATGACCTTGAAGGCCCCGGCGGTGGAGTCGAGCGTTTTGCTCACCATATCGAGGCGACATATTATCACCATGACAATGGTTGGTACGCGACGCCGGAGGGGCAGGAATATGAGCGCGCACGCGGTAAGAAGGTCAATGGTGTCAAAGGCACCGGCGCGCTGATTGATATTGAGGATCTATCACCGGATATCGGTCTGAGCCCAACGGAGAACCCTGCGCTGGATCCATCGCAGGTGATGAAGTCCCGCGGATTGGTGATGGCCGATGCCGCCAACGGCCAGAAAAAGCCACTGGAGACCGCTGTCGCCGATGCAATCAGCAGCATTAAAAACACCATCGTGCGCTCCTAACCGACCCGCACGACCACCATCCCAAACCCCGCCCCACCCGGCGGGGTTTTTTCTAGCCGGGGAACTTCACCAAACTGTCATACACACTGCATGCATAGCTGCTAATGTGCCTCCATTAGCTGTCCCAAATGCACAGAAGGAGGGTCACCATGGGTGATAATAGCAAACCAAGAACGGAAGAACAGAAGCGGTATTTTAAATCAAAAGCTCGAGATGGGTTTGTAGAGCGAATTGATATGATTAAGGAGGAGTACATCCTTACTAAATCCCCCTACACTGGCTCAGATGGCGAGCACACCTTTTTTCTGAAAAGCTATAAGCTTTGGGAGATCGGTGATCTGGCACGAATCGATGCGGGTGATCTAAAGATGCTTCATTACATGGCCGAGGTTGATGCAGATGAGTATCTTGAGCAGATCATGCCGGATCGTTATAAGGGCAAGCTGACGGATCTTGAAGGCCCTGGCGGTGGGGTGGAGCGGTTTAAGCACCATATCGAGGCGACGTATTATCACCATGACAATGGTTGGTATGCGACGCCGGAGGGGCAGGAATATGAGCGCGCACGCGGTAAGAAGGTCAATGGTGTCAAAGGCACCGGCGCGTTGATTGAGATTGAGGATTTATCACCGGATATCGGTCTGAGCCCAACAGAGAACCCGGCGCTCGACCCATCGCAGGTGATGAAGTCCCGCGGATTGGTGATGGCCGATGCCGCCAACGGCCAGAAAAAGCCACTGGAGACCGCTGTCGCCGATGCAATCAGCAGCATTAAAAACACCATCGTGCGCTCCTAACCAACGACGACTAACCCATCCCAAAACCCCGCCCACCCGGCGGGGTTTTTTCTGGCTTGCAACTTCACTGAACTGTCACACAGCTGGTTGTACGATCTGCTAATGTAGGGGTTCTTGAGGCAGGAATGGGGCGAACCCTAGGGTTTCTATAAAAAAACTGTACATTTCTACCTCAAGTAGTAATCTGTGCGCACTGCACGTCTGGATAGAGAGGGGCATTTATGGTTGCGAAACGGAAGGAAGAGCCGCTGGCCGATAACAGCCGCCCCATTAAATCTGACAAGAAAAAAGCAAAATGGCGCAAGGAGCATCGCGAGGAAAATGATGCGCTCGTTGCGCTACTTCAGGCCGATGTCGAGAAGCCTGCGGCAGAACGCACCTTCGATGCCAAGCCCTACACCGAATGGACCATCAGCGACCTGAACCGAATCATGATAACGCATCCTGATTTTAAGGAGCAGCTCAACGGCATGGTCGAGCATAACGATAAAAAGCACCTGTTGCAGATTATGCCAAATTTCTTTAACGGCGAGCCGATTGGCGACCTCGAAGGCCCGGGTGGCGATGTGCACCGCTATGCTCATCTGATCGAAGCCATCTATTACGGCAATGAGCGTGGCTGGCAAGGCGCAGCCGACCGCTTCCCCGAGCGTGTAGAGGCGGCGGACACCACACCGTATAAAAAATCATCGCGCCGGGCCATCGGCCAGCAGCCGCGGCAGGGCTCGCTTGAGGGGCCGGCGTCTCAGGAGATCGATCTCGGCATCCAGGATATGAAGGGGGTCGAGGCCGTGCGCTCCGCATTGGCCAGTGTCTCAGGCACGATGACGGATGCCTCTGCGCACGCATCGGAAGCACCCTTGCCAGGCGGAAAACGCACGGCGCGCCAGAACACCGTTTAGTCTGGTCTTTTCTATGCGTGGCCCACTTGGCGGCAAGGCAAACAGTTCCTCGCAGCAGCTGATTTCCTAACCATCCACTGACATGCTCCGCAGTTGCGTGTGCGGTGGGATGTGCTTATACTGGCGGCATGAAACAGCCTTCACGCACTTCTTCCGGAGCCAGCGATGGGACGCCTGAGGGCGCCTGCGAGGCCGAGGCGCATCACCCGCATCGCGATCTCAGCGGCGAGCTGTATGCCGCGCTTGACCTTGGTACCAATAACTGCCGCCTGCTGATTGCCAAGCCCAGCTTCCAGCAGAATGCCCAGCATAAAACGCTGAAGGTGGTCGATAGCTATTCACGCATTGTGCGGTTGGGGGAGGGTGTCTCCGAGACCGGGAAGCTGGGGGAGGAGGCGATGCGCCGCACCAGCCGTGCGTTGGCGACCTGCAAGCAGAAGCTCCAGCGTTATGGCATCACCAAACATCGTTTTGTTGCGACCGAAGCCTGCCGCCGTGCCGAGAATGCTGAGCTGTTTCTCGACCGTATCCGCGATGATCTGGGGCTTTCGATCGACATTATCAGCAACGAGGAGGAGGCGCGGCTGGCGTTTCTCGGCTGCTCGTCGCTGTTGCTGAAGGATACGCGCTACGCGCTGGCATTCGATATCGGTGGCGGCTCGACCGAGTTTATGTGGGTCAAGATTGATCCCGAACAGCCGATCAACTCGCACAAGCGCCACCTCATCCAGGACTGGCTGAGCCTTCCCTATGGTGTCATGAACATGTCCGAGCAGTTCGGCGGCCCGGCCTTTACCGAGCTTTATTTCGAGGAGATCGTCGGCAAAATCTCCAGCATGCTGGCACCGATCGAGCGTGAGAACCAGATCGCCGCGCGCATGTGGAAGGAAGACGTGCAGATGCTCTCTACCTCCGGCACGGTGACGACGCTGGCGGCCATCCATCTCGACCTGCCGCATTACGACCGCGCGAAGATCGACGGCATCAAGCTCTCTATCTCCGACATTCGCGGGGCGACGCAGACGCTGATGCGCATGAGCCCCAGTGCTCGCGCAGCGCATCCGTGTATCGGGGCAAGCCGCACGGACTTCATCCTCTCGGGCTGCGCGATTTTTGAAGCCATCGCGCGGACCTTCCCCATCGATAAAATCACCATTGCCGACCGCGGCGTGCGCGAGGGGATTATCGTCAGCCTCATGCGTGAAGTCGGGGCAGGGTAGCGGTAAAAAAAATACCTGCCGAAGCAGGTATTAGGGAAGATCATCTCTCCATAAAAATCAGGCTAATGCCTTCCTTTTGCGCAATTCCTTACACAGGTCTGGTAAGATGTAGAATAGTGCCGCGCAGGGTAAGAACCCGAGCGCTACAAAAAACGCCGCCACCACAAAACCCTGCGCCCAACTAGCGACAGATAGAAAGTCAGCGTTTTTGGTGTCGTTGATATAAGTCCAGACTCCCGGACATAATATCAACACTAAAACCGCTACGGCAAAGCCGATGCTAATCCACGTTAAGAGCTGTTTATCACTAGCAATGGATTCTTCATTTTCTTTGCGCAAATCCGTCAGCAGCACTTCATCTGTAGGAAGCTGCACGGTGAAGTCTACTTTTGCCTCTTCACCGTTGAGGTAAGCTTGATTTGCCTCCTCATAGCGTTTGAGATCAAAGTTTTCTTCAAACAATTGCTGCTTTTGGGCAGCTAATAAATCTCCCCTTAGTTTTTGGAGCTTTTCGCTCCTTGTTTGGTTGTTCATAAACAATGGTTTTTAGTTACAAAATAATACCCTCCCGCAAGTGCGCGGTTGGGAATCTATGTGATTGCATAAAAATGCTTAATTTACATTTAGATACAGATACAAAGATTACACGCAGTATAGCATATCCGGCGTTTGCTTATATGAAGATTCGATGAAGATGCTTCTGGCGGCGCTTCTTGTGCCTGTACGTGGCGGATTTCCTGTGCTAATGAGCGCGCATGACAACGAAAAAACCAAGTGATAAACGCTATGGCTCGCGCGGGGTGTCGGTGCGGGTGAAAACAGCGAAAATGCGAAGCAATTCAAGTGCGCGCTGGTTGCAGCGTCAGTTGAATGATCCGTATGTCGAGAAGGCGCGCAATGCTGGTTATCGCTCGCGCGCGGCATTTAAGCTGGTCGAGCTGGACGATAAATTTCATTTGCTGAAGCCCGGTGCGCGCGTTGTCGATCTCGGCTGCGCGCCTGGCGGCTGGGCGCAAGTGGCGGTGCAGCGGGTGGGGGCAAGCGGGATTGTGGTTGGCTGTGATTTGCTGGAGGTGCCAGAGGTTACCGGCGCAACGTTGATCGTGCAGGACTTCCTCGCGCCGGAAGCGCCGGAAATTATCAAGCAACTGCTCGTGGGGGCTGAGGCCGACAAGCGCGGCGGAAACGCGCTGGCCGATGTGGTGCTTTCGGACATGGCGGCCAATACCACTGGCCATACGCCGACGGATCACCTGCGGATCATGCATTTATGTGAGCTGGCCTATGATTTCGCCTGCGAGATCCTTGCACCCGGGGGCACCTTTGCTTGTAAGGTGCTTAAAGGTGGTACCGAGCGCGAATTGCTGAGCAAAATGCAGCGCGACTTTGCGACCGTAAAGCACGCTAAGCCCAAGGCTTCACGCTCAGACTCTGCCGAGAGCTATGTAGTGGCCACTGGGTTCCGTGGGTAAGCACGCCGCGCGGCTATAGGGAGCGCTTGCCGGGAGCGCGATTGGCCAGACGTGCCTGATGGCTGGTGGCGCTCTCCTTTTGTTGCGTTGCCCGCGCCCAGTCGAGGGTTGGTAATTCGGTTTGAGGGGTTACCTGAACTTCTCGCTGGTTCCAGTATTCCGGGTCGTTGTAGGGCGCGCTATCGCACATGCTGGCAATGGTTCTTTGCATCGTGCGAGAGAACCCGTTTCGCATCGCCAGAAAGAGGAATTTATCGTTCTGGGGGGCGAGCCGCTGTTGTGCCTCTTCCAGTGGCATCTGCTGGGCGCGCAGGAGGTAGAAGAACAGTCCGGCAGGTGTCAGGGTGAGTGGCTTTTCTGGCGCCCCGTATCGTAAGGCAATGGAGGTGTCTTCTAACTGATCGAAGCTCGAGCCCCGTTGTGAGGTGTGATACGGTCTGGGGGTATAGCGAATATCCGCGTGAAGGGTTGGCAGTGGGCAGCCATGCGCCGTGGTCAGGGTCTCTCCCTCGCGTTTCAGCGTAAACTGTGTTTGTCGCCAATAAAGCGGGTCGGTATAGGGCGCCTCGGTGGCCATCTGGGATAATAGTGTGACTATGATTTTAGGCAATTTATGGCCGGGGTGGTGCGCGGCATTATGTGCATAATGCTCGCCACGGCCTAGCAGCAAGCCGAGCGCTTCTTCGGGAATATGCTGCTCGCAGAGGGTGAACCTTACAAACTCCCAGGGAGAAAAGGTTGCTTCGGCAGAAGGCTCCTTACCGTATTTGAAGGCGAGCGCTTTCTTCTCGTAGGTTGTCGCGTCGCTGTCGCGGTCCCCTTTATGGTAGGTGATGGGGTGCAACGGGTGTGTCAGGTCAAGCGTTGGCAGGTCTGCGCCGCTGTCTGTGCGGATCGTCCCGTTCTCCTGAATCACCGTAAATTCGGGTTGCCGCCAGTAGAGCGGGTCGGTGTAGGGAGAGGTTGCGGCGAGTTGCGATAGCGCAACCGCAATATCTGCAGGAAGCTGAAAGCCCGGTTGGTCGTGGGCCGTGTTGAGCAAGCGCTCTTTATAGTTGAGGAGCTGCTTGAAGGTCGTGACTTTAATCTTGTGCCTGTAGAGGAGGAAGGAGACATACTCCCATGGGGTGAAGGTCGCACGTTGTGGCCCTTCAAGGAAGCACAGCGCGCAGACTTTCTCTTTATAGGCGCGTGCTACGTTGCTTAGGTTGGGGCCGTAGGGCGGGATGCTGTCCAGCCTCTCCTGGTTCGGTGCGGGCGCGGCGGGCGCAGGTGTTGGAACCAGGGTGGATTCAGGAACTGGGGCGCATTCAGGAGTTGGGGCAGGTGTGGGTATGGCGCTTGTTTTCGCGGGTCGATGTTTAGGGGCAGGGTTCTTCAGTGCGTAAAGGGTTTCATGAGACAGAGGGGGGATGGTGCGGTTTAGCATAAGCTCGGGCATTGTGTGCCCATTGATGGATAATGCTCCGGCACGGTTCAGCGTCACGGTATAACGAGACTGATCCCAGAACCCCTTCAGGGTTGGGAGGTTTCGGGAGAGGGTGTTCAGCTGCACTTTCAGCGGTTGCGGAAGGGTTTTATTCGCTAAAAGATAGTCCATAAAGTAACGGTCACGTGCGACCTTCATCCCAAATTCGCCTTCACCAATGAATTGCTGGGAGAGCGCAAATTTGAGGAATTGCGGCGGGTTCAACGTCATGCTGGTAGGCAGGTCCGCCATCCAGAATGCACGTTCTTTTTCGTTATATTCGGTGATGTGGTCGAGTTTTTTGGGCATGATTCCTGA